>NZ_JBELQE010000083.1:0-178014 GCF_040270385.1 Methylorubrum podarium
GGCCTGGACGCCATATTCCAGCCGCGCATCACGGGTGGATCCCGGGTTCCGCTGCGCGGCCCCGGGATGACGGGGGTTGGGGCTGAACCGAAGCGATAAACCGGAAACGGTATGAACCGTCCGGACGCCGTCACCGCGAGGCGAAGCCGTGGCAATCCAGGGCACGACTCCCCCGGAAGAGGGCGCGCCCTGGATCACTTCGGCTCCGCCTCGCGACGACGAGGGAGGACACCCCTGCGATCAAGCGGATGCCGCGTGCGTTCGCCGGCCTGCCCCGCTTCCGCGGCTCCTCTTGGCCCTGGTCTTGCTCCGAAATGCCCCGAGCGCCCATGCGCGGCGCCGGCAAGCCGCGGCGGACAACGCCGTCGAAAAGGGGCAGACAATCATGATGGGCAGCATCGTCACGCGCGTGGCCGGAGCACTTCTGTGCGCGGCCGTCGCGGCGGCTCCGGTGCGGGCGGCGGACAAGCTCAAGGTGGGCTTCGTCTATGTCGGCCCGGTCGCCGATTACGGCTACTCCTACCAGCACGACCTCAGCCGCAAGGCGCTGGCCGAGGCGCTGCCCGACAAGGTCGAGACGACCTTCCTCGAAAACGTGCCCGAGGCCGACAGCGAGCGCGCGATCGAGAAGCTCGCCCGTTCGGGCGCCGGCCTGATCTTCACGACCTCCTTCGGCTTCATGGAGCCGACCCTGAAGGTCGCCAAGAAGTTTCCCAAGGTGAAGTTCGAACACGCCACCGGCTACAAGCGCGCCGACAACGTCTCGACCTACTCGGCCCGCTTCTACGAGGGCCGCTACATCTGCGGGAAGATCGCGGGCAAGCTGTCGAAATCGGGCACCGTCGGCTACATCGCCTCCTTCCCGATCCCCGAGGTCGTGAGCGGCATCAACGCCTTCATGCTCGGCGCGCAATCCGTCAACCCGGACATCAAGGTCAAGATCGTCTGGGTGAACACGTGGTTCGACCCCGGCAAGGAGGCGGAGGCCGCCAAGGCGCTCTTGGCCCAGGGCGCGGACATTCTGACCCAGCACACCGATTCCGCGGCGCCGCTGCAGGAGGCCGAGAAGGCCGGCAAGCTCGCCTTCGGCCAATCCTCCGATCAGTACCGCTTCGCCCCGAAGGCGCAGCTCACCTCGATCGTCGACGACTGGAACGGTTACGTCATCGCGGAAGCCAAGGCCGTCCTCGAGGGCGCGTGGAAGAGCCATGACACCTGGGGCGGCATCAAGGACGGCATGGTCGTGCTGGCGCCGTTCACCAACATGCCCGACGACGTGAAGGCGCTGGCCGAGGAGACCAGGAAGGGGATCGTCGAGGGTAAGATCCACCCGTTCCAGGGGCCGGTGCTGAAGCAGGACGGCTCGGTCGCCGTGAAGGAGGGCGAGCATGCGCCCGATCCGATGATTCTCGGCATGAACTGGTACGTGAAGGGGATCGACGACCGGCTGACGCAGTAGAACGCGCGGGTTCCCGAAAATGAGGCGCCGCCGGAGCGATCCGGCGGCGCCTTTTCTCGTTTCGAGGCCGGTCAGGGACGCGGCGGTGGCGGCAGGCGGCGCTCTTCGGCCGGGGGCGGGGCCGTTTCCACCGGTACGCCGGCGCCGGGTGCCACCGGGATGGCGTCGCCCGAGCCGATGGCCTCCTGCTCGTTCGGGACGGCGGCCGCTCCTTCCGTGCCGCCCGGCGCGGTCGCCCCCGGGCTGCCGGCCGGGGCGCCTGTCGATCCTTGGGCGAAGGCGGCACCGCCCAGGCCCGCGAGGGCCCACAGGCCGAGGACGGCAGTCGTGATGAGACGCATGTGATGGACTTTCCGGTTGCGGATGGGAGGCGAGGTGGTGTCGGGCTGCATGGACGCCGAGAAGCGACTCACCGGTGACGCTTCCGGTGGAAGCGGGCGGCCTTTCCGCGCCGCCCGCCCGGGGCGGTGATGCGAGACTGGCCGGCCGGCGGCGTCACCGTGCCCTGCGCGCGAGCACCCGGGGCCGTGACGATGCCGCTGCCGAAACAGGAGGCTGCGACGATCCAAGCGAGGAGGGGAAGGCTGAGGCCGAGACCGGCCCGTTTCAAGCGCATTGTGAGGGCTCCCGCAGGGCCGTGATGGCCGCCGCTTGCGCCGTCGTCGGCAGCAAAGGCCGTGCCGCCGCCGTTCGGGCAATCGGCCGACTCACCCGAGGATCGGCAACAGCAGCCGCGACGGACGCTCCGCCCCGTGGCACAGGGCGAGCACGACCACCTGCGCCTGCATCGCCGCAGCCGCCTCCGGGCTGCTCCCGGTCCCCGGATTGACGGCGAAGGCCGGCCAAGCGGCGGCCTGAAGCGACAGACGCAGGCGCTGTCCGGGCCGCAGCGTGCAGCACACGCCCCGCATGGCGATGCGTCGGGGCCCCGGCGCGTCGGCGTCGGCGACCCGCAGATGGCCGGCGGTCAAGGTGAGCGCGCGTCCGTCCGGCTCCACGAGGGAGAGCGTGGCGTGAAGGTCGTGGCTCGCCGCCGCGGTCTCGACGAACACCTCTGCCGCCACCCGGCCGGCGAGTTGCAGGGGCGCGGCGATCACCGGGCCGTCATAGACCGCCACGTCGCTGCGATCGTCCAGGGCGGCGCGGTCCTGGTAGCCGGGCGGCGTCCCCCAGGCCCCACCGACGATCGGCGCGGGCCGCCAGGGATCGTGCACGAGGCGGTCCTCGCCTGCCTCCCCCGGCGCCGCCGCGAGCCGACCGCCCGCGGCGGTGGCGGCGAGACCGTCGGAGGCGAGATGGAGCGCCGTCGGCTCGGGCTCGGGCCAGGCGGAAAAGCCGGCCCAGCCGCGGCTCCCCACGTCGAACAGCCGGACGGGCGCACCCGGATCCTCGCGCCCGAGCAGCACGTGATCGAGGAAGGCGACCGTCGCGGCATCGACCGGCGTGACCGCGTCCGGCCCGAGATCGAGGCCGCCGATCCGGCGGCCCCAGGGGGCGTGCGTCCAAGGCCCGATCAGGAGACGCTGCGGGGCGGGCCCTGCGCGGAAGGCCTCGTAGGCGCCGAGCGTGCCGTCGAGCAAAAAATCCTGCCAGCCGCCGACATGCAGGCCGGGGACGGCGAGGTCGCTCCCGGCGAGGCGGCGGGCCGGTGCGATCCGGTCCCAGTAGGCCGGATCGTCGCCGAGCCAGTCGAAGTAATGGTGGTCGGCGGCATGCTGCGCGAGGATCTCGGGCCGCGCCGCGACCGGTCCGCTCCAGGGCGTGCCGCGCGCCGCGGCGGCGAGCGACGCGAAGGCGGCGGCATCGCCCCGGAGCCGGGCGACTTCGGCTCCCATCTGGCTCGCCCAGCCGATATTGCCGGCGAGCCCGAAGGCGCCGCCGGTGAAGGCCCAGTCGTCGCGGATGTCCCATCCGCCCATCGCCGGCACGATCGCATCGGGGCGCTTGGTGCCCGCCCGCAACGCGCCTTCGAGCGCCAGGAACTGCGTCACCGCCTGATAGCTGAAGCCGTAGGTCGCGACGCGGCCGTCCGATCCCGGCAGATCCGCCGCCCAGGCCAGGGTCGCCGCGCCGTCCGCGGCCTCGTGCTCGAACAGGCGGAACCTGCCACCGCTGCCGCCGCGCCCGCGCACGTCCTGCGCCACGACGAGGTAGCCGCGGGCCGCGTACCAAGCCGGGTGCGCCAAGGTCAGGGTCGAGGCGATGGCGCGGCCGTAGGGCTGGCGCATGAGCAGGACGGGATGGCGGCCGGGGCCGGCGGGACGCCAGACGTCGGCGGCGAGTTCGACCCCGTCGGGCAGCGTCAGCGTCGCGGTTTCGGGCTCGGCGACGGCGAGCGGGGTGTCAGCGGGCATTGAAGGCGGTCCCGGAGCGCAGCCAGTCGAGGGGAAAATCCGCGATCTCGCGCACCAGCCGCACCACGCCCGCGGCGGCGCGCTCGATCAGTTCGGCGCCGCGCCGCGCATCCGCCGCCGCGGCGTTGCCGCTGACGCCCGCGCGGTGGAGATCCTGCGCCATCCAGCCGAAGCCGACCCGGCCCTCCGGCGTCAGAAGGCCGCCGGCCCGCTCCATTTCGACCGAGAGCGGCGCAAAGTCCCCCGCCCGCTCCATCCGCACGAGGTCGGGATGGAGCGCCAGCATGGCGCTGGTCTCGATCTCGCCGCCATGGATGCCGTGGCGCCGCTCGGCTGCCGAGAAGAGGTCGTCCATCGGCGTCACCCCGCCCCAGCTGCTGCCGACCGCGAGCATGCCGAGCCGCACGCGCAATTCGCGGGTCACGATCTCCATCACCTGCGGCTGCCCGCCATGGCTGTTGAGGATCAGGAGGCGGCGGCAGCCGGCGCGGTGCACGCTCTCGGCGGTCTCGATCCACAGGCGCGCCAGGGTGTCGTAGGAGAGGCTGAGCGTGCCGGGGAAGGCATGGTGCTCGTTCGACTTGCCGACGGGCAGCATCGGCAGGACCAGCGCCGGCAGGTCGTCGGGCATCAGGGCCACGGCGCGGGCGAGGATGCCGGCATTGATCGCCGCATCGACCCGCACCGGCAGGTGCGGCCCGTGCTGCTCGACCGCCGCCACGGGCAGGATCGCGACGAGCGGCGCCCAGTCGAGGCGTGAGAAGTCTTCCGTCGTCAGGTCCCACCACCAGCGCGAGGCGGGGCGCATCACGTTGCCGCCGCGTTCTTCGCGGCGCTTTCGGCGGCGCTCTCGGCGGCGTTCCGCGCGAGGTCGGAGCGGGCGAGATCCGCCTTGGCGATCTTGCCGGTCGGAGTCATCGGCATATCCGGTACGACGACGAGGACGAGCGGATCGAGGTCGTAGGGGACCCGCCCCTCGATCGCGGATTTCAGCGTCGCCGCGTCGAGGACGGCGCCGGGCTGGGCTTGCGCGAAGGCGACCGGTCGCTGGCCGAGCGCCGGATCGGCGACGCCGACCAAAGCCGCCTGGGCCACGCCGGCCTGCGCCGTCAGCGCCTCCTCGACGTCGCGCGGATACCACAGGCGCCCGGCCACCTCGACGAGTTCCGCCCGGCGGCTGCGCAGCGTCACGCAGCCCTCGTCATCGAGGAGCCCGAGATCGCCGGTGCGCAGGTAGCCGCCGCGCGTCGCCGCCTTGGTCTTGTCCGGCTTGCCCCAGTAGCCGGCCATGAAGCCGCCCGTGAGCGCGATCTCGCCGATCTCGCCCGGCGGCAGCCTGCGGTCGTCGGGACCCAGGATGAAGACCTCCTTGTCGGGCAGCGGCGGCCCGACCCGCCCGAGCCGCGCATCGTCCGGCTCCAGTTCCGGGTAGCCGAGGCCGACGAAGCCGCCGAGTTCGCTCTGGCCGTAGCTCTCGACCAGCGGCAGGCCGAGCTCGTCGCGCCACGCCGCCTTGAGCGTCGGCGGCACCGGCCCGCCGCCGGAGATGCCGAGGCGCAGGGCCGGCGGCGGCGCGCCGCGGCGGCGGGATTCCTGCAGCACGTCGTCGAGGATCGGCGGGTTGGCCACGAGGCTCGTCGCACCGCGGGCGCTGAGCGCGTCGTAGCCGCCCTCGCGGGTCCAGAACCGCATCACGTTGATCGCTGCGCCGACGGCGAGCGGCGGCAGCAGGTTGGCGACGAGCTGGTAGGAGCTGGAGAGCGCCGAAGGGCCGAAGGAGACGTCGCCCGGCCGCAACCGGAGCCGCTCGCCGATGCAGCGGCTGGCCCGCACGGTCGGCTCGTGGCGCAGGCACGCGCCCTTCGGCTTGCCCGTCGTGCCCGAGGTGTAGGACAGGTGGGCGATGGCGGTCTCGTCGCCGGGATCGGGCGGCGCCGGCAGGGCCGCCGCCAGCATCTCCGGCAGGGAGAGGGCGCCGTCCTGCGCCCCGTCCATGCACAGGCGGGCGCGGACCGTGCCGACGGCGGCGCAGGCCGCGGCCACCTGCGCCTCCATGTCGTGGGTGTAGACCACCGCGCTCGGCGTGTGGTCGGCGAAGTAGTCGGTGAGTTCGTCGGCGAACTTCACGTTCACCAGGGCGGCGATGGCGCCGATCCGCCACGCCCCCAGCATCGCCACGATGTAGTCGAGCCCGTTATGGGCGAAGATCGTGACGCGGTCGCCCCGGCCCACGCCGAGATCGTGCAGGGCGCCGGCCATGCGCTCCATGGCATCGGCCGCACCGGCATAGGTCAGGCCGCGGTCGCGATCGACCCAGTGGAAGGCGGGCCGCTCGGGATGGCGCTCTGCGCCGAGCGTGAGGAGACGATGCATCAGCATGGCGGGACTCCGGTTGTCGGGGTTCCTTGGGGAAGCAGGAGATCGTTGGCCTCACAGCCGCTCCATCCGCCCCCGCACCCGGGCGATGAAGGCACGGCGGCGGGCGTCCGAGGCGACGTTCAGGTGATAGAGCGCGAGGTATTCGGCACGGGCCCGGCGCGCGGCGAACCAGCGGAGGTAGCGCGTCACCATCCGGCGGGGCGGATCCTGCATCGCCAGCGCCATCCAGCGCGGGCGGCCGTAGGTGACGACGCCGATGACGCGCTCGAGGGAAGCGAGCATCGGCCTGACCTGCTTCGGATCCGAGAGGTCGAAGGCCACGCCCGGCATCATCAGGCGATCGAAGAAGCCCTTCAGCATGGCGGGCGGACCGAAGCACCAGGTCGGGAACTGCACGATCAGCACCTGCGCCGCCTGGATGCGGGCGACGTAGTCTTCCAGCCCGCTCCGGTTCACGGCGAGGTTGTGGTAGTTTCGGCGCCCCTCCGCGGTCAGGACCGGATCGAAGCCCTCGGCGTAGAGGTCGAGCAGATCGACCTGATGCCCGGCCCGGGCCAGTCCTTCGAGGGCGGCCGTGCGGATCGCGCCGTGAAAACTCTCCGGCAGCGGGTGGCAGTAGAGGTAGAGGACGCGCGCCACGGCGGTCAGGCCGGCCGAGCGGCGGGGGTGAACGTCCGCATCTTCCCCGGGTTCATCAGGCCCATCGGGTCGGTGAGCCGCTTGAAACCGAGCTGATCGGTCTCCGCCCGCTTGTGCCGCGTGCCGTCCTCCAGGGTGTAGACGTGCGGGTTGGCGATCGAGACGCCGCGCGCCTCGTGGGCCTCGATGATGTGGTTCAGCCTGTCCGCGTCGGTGAATTTCAGGAGGGGGATGCCGGCATAGGTGAGCCGGCCGGCGAACTCGATGAGCTCGAGATGCGGCACGATCTCGTCGGGAAACAGCGCCGCCATCTCGGCGACGCTCCCCATCAGCCCGTCGGCCGGATGGAGGCTCTGGAGGTAGGTCCAGCTCCGGTCGGTCTTGAGAACCTGCAGCGTGGTGTGGTTCCAGCTGTACTCGTAGAGCGGGGTGCGGCCCGGCGAGTCGTCGAGCGGCGTCTCCAGGGTGATCGTGCCGCCCTCGCGCGCCACCCGTGCCCGGAAGGCCGGCAGGCTCGCCTCCGCCACCATCGCGATCAGGATCGCCTGCCCCGGCGGGCACTGCCCCCGCAGCGGCGTGAACCATTGCGGCAGCGGCCACGCGATCGGCGTGACGAGCTTCTTGGTGATCGCGGGATCGCGGCCGACCGCGAGCCCGACCTCGGCCGCGGTCAGGAAGTCGTCGAAGGCGACGATGACGTCGATCCAGGGATGGACGGGGGCCAGCGGCATCTCCAGCGCCGTGACGATGCCGGTGGTCCCGTAGGCGTGCGCAATGCCGTTGACCGCGTCGCCGGTGAGTTCCAGCACCCGCGGCTCGGCCTCCAGGGTCACCACGCGGGCGGCGCGGATGTTGCCGCGCTCGCGCAACTGGCCGTAATTGACCGAGCCGATCCCGCCCGAGCCGCCGGCGACGAAGCCGCCGATGCTCGCCGTACGCTTGGTCGAGGGATGCATCCGGATCTCCTCGCCGCCCTCGGCGAGGGCGGCATCGAGCCGGTTCATGCGGATGCCCGGGCCGGTGCGCACCGCCCCGTCGCGCTGCCACTCGACCCGGTCGAGGCCGGAGACGTCGAGCACCACGCCGCCGTGCAGCGGCACCGCTTGCCCGTAATTGCCGGTGCCGCCGCCGCGCACGGTGAGCGGCACGCCGTGCCGGGCGCAGGCCGAGGCGACCGCGATCACCTCGGCCTCGCTCGCGGCCTCGGCGACGAGGTCGCCGGACAAGCCCTTCAGCGCGGCATCGAGGACGGGTGAGTACCAGAAGAAGTCGCGCGAGCGCTTGCGCACCCGCGCCGGCTCCTCGACGAGGGCAACGCGGCCGGACAAATCCGCCTTGAGGGCCGCGAGCGCGCCGGGGGAGGGATGGGCCGCCATCTCAGACCCGCGCCGTCAGATCCATCGAAGCCCGCAGCTTCGACTGGATGTACTCGCCGGCCTTGACCGGCTCGTAGCGCGGCGGGTTGGCCGCGTCGCAGCAGCTCGGCAGGCAGGCGACTTCGGACAGCTCGTTCGGCGCCGTGAAGGCGACCATCGACAGGCGCGCGGACGAGCCGGTCAGCGCGCGGTCGGGGTTCGACACCCGGTGCAGGGTCGAGCACCAGCGCTCGTTGGTCCAGCGGGCCAGGAGGTCGCCGACATTGATGACGAAGGAATCCGGCACCACGCCGGCCTCGAACCAGTTGCCGGCGCGGTCGGCGACCTGGAGGCCGCCCGGCGCCGCATCCTGCCGCAGGATCGTCAGGCCGCCGTAATCGTGGTGCGCGCCGTAGCGGAGCTGCCCCGGCATCGGCGGCTCGGCCTGGTCGGGATAGTGGACGAAGCGCAGCGTGAGCGCCGGATCCGCGAACCAGGGCGCGAAGTAGTCTTGCGGAAGGTTGAGTGCGAGCGCCGACAGTTCGGTGAGCTGCCCGGTGAGCCGCAGGATCGCGTCGCGCCACGCCTCGACGAGGCCGCGCAGCTCGGGCGGTTCCGCGGGCCAGATGTTGGGCCGTGCCGAGGCTCCCTCGCGATGGGGCGCGTTGAAGACCAGCGCCTCGCACAGGTCGGGCGGCGTCTCGCCCTGGAGCGTCCGGGCGACGCTCTCGATGCCGACCGGCAGGTAGCCCCGGCCCTTGGTCTTCTCCGGTGCGGCGTCGCGGCTCTTCACCGCGAGCGGCTGCGCGAAGTAGCGCTTCATCGTGCCGTAGAGGTCGTTCGCCAGGCGCTCGGGGATGCCGTGGCCGACGACGACCGCGAAGCCCGTCGTCTCGAAGGCATGCCCGAAGGCGCGCCCGACACCCGCCCGCGCGGCGGCGTCGCCGTGGAGGAAGGGGGCGATGTCGACGATCGGGAGATTCGCCTGCCGCATGGATGGGCTCCGTCAGGGTTGGGCGAGGAAGTCGAGCGTGTAGGCCTGCCGGACGTCGAGCGAGGCCGGGTAGAGGCCGGCCTGGGTCATGACGTCGAAGAACGAGCGCCAGCGCGCATCGGTCATGGCGCCGAGGCCGAGCCGGGCCGCGTCGCCGCCATCGACGAGGCCGCGCCGCTTCATCTGATCCATCTTGAACCGGAACAGCGCCTCGCCGCCGGTCGGCACCAGGGCGAGCACCGCCTTCATCGCCGGCTCGTAATCGCCGGCCATGCACGCCTCCCAGCCTTTCCGGCTCGCCTCAACGAAGGCACGGACGATCTTCGGCTTGGCGGCGATGAAGGCGTCGGTGGCGAAGATCGAGGTGGCGTAGTTGTCGTAGCCGTAATCGGCCAGCAGGATCGAGACCGGGGGCTCGGGCAGCGCCTTGCCGAGCAGGGCCGCGTCCTCGGTGATGTAGCCCTGCTGAACCGCCCGCTTGTCGGCGAGGAAGGGGGCCGCGGAATAGGCGAACGGCCTGAGCTGGTCGTCGGTGAAGCCGTAGCGCGCCTTCAAGAACTGCCAGAACTCGTTGCGCGAGAAGCCCCCGACCATGATCGGCCGGCCCTTCAGATCCTCCAGCCGGGCGACGCCCTGGCCGGCATGGGCCACCAGCGTCTGCGGATCCTTCTGGAAGAACGCCGCCACGGTGCGGGCCTTGATGCCCTTGGCGACGAGGTTGAGCGTGGTGAAGCTCGACCCCATGCCCATGTCGAGCTCGCCCGAGGCGACGAGGAGCGGCATGTTGACGTTGGGGTTGCCGGGCCTCAGCTCCACGTCGAGCCCGGCTCGCTCGTAGAGGCCCGTCGCCTTGGCCTGGAAGAACCCGCAATGCTCGGCCTCCGGCACCCAATTGAGGCCGTAGGAAACCTTGTCGAGGGCCAGCGCCGGCGAGGCCGCGAGGGCGGCAAGCGTCGCGAGGAGAGCGGCAAGACGGACCATCACGCGACCCTCTCGTGCGGCATCAGCGTCGGCGCCACCGGCACCGAGACCGCCGGCACCGCCTCGGACACCTCCTCCTCGCCGTGCTCGTGCAGGGCTGCCAGCAGGCGGCGGCGCATGATCATGCCGGGACGGTCGGAGGGCATGTGGCTCTCGACCTTGCGGCTCATGTCGACCGTCGCGTCCGGGTCGGTCGATTCGAGGATGTCGCGGTCCTCCTCTACGATCACCGCATCCCAGGCGATCAGCGCCTCCGTCGAGCAATCCTCCTCGCGGTCGTTGCGGTAGAGGATCTGTGCGAGCCGGATCGTGCCGTCGTCGATGGGGGTCGCCGAGTTGAAGATGATGTGCCGCAAGCCCGACGGATACTCGATGTCGAGCCGGCGGCAGAACGGCATGAACCACTTGTTGCGCATGTGGCGCTTGGTGGTCGGCTCGGCGGTGCCGGTGATGCGGTGAGCCATCGGCGGGTTGGCGATGGTGATGATCGTCTCCGCCTCGAAGCCGTAATCGGTCTCGGCGATCTCGTACTTTTCCGGGATCGGCTGGCTGATCTGCCCGAACGTGTTCTGATGGACGAAGGCGAAGTGCGCGTTGTCGAAGGAATTCTCCATCAGGCGCAGGGGCGAGGTCTTCCACACGTCGTGGAACTGCTGGATGCGCCGGTAGCCGGGCATCGTGTCCTCGGGGATCTCGGGGATCGGCGCGTAGGGCTCTTCCAGGCAGACCCAGGCGTAGCCGTATTTCGCGGTGCAGCGGTAGCTCTTCACGGCGAGCCGCGGCACGACCTGCTCCGGGCTGAACTGCGGGATGCGGGCGAGCGCGCCGTGCCGGTCATAGGCCCAGCCGTGATAGCCGCACACGATCAGGCCGTCCTCGCACCAGCCCTTGGAAAGCTTGGCGGTGCGGTGGCAGCAGCGGTCCATCATCGCCGCGGGCTCGCCCTCGCCGTCGAGGAACAGCACGATCTTCTCACCCATCAGGGTGAAGGGTTTGGGCCCGTCCGCGAGGTCGGACAGGCGCAAAGTCGCGTACCAGTAGTGGCGCCACAGCTTCTGGCGGGTCGTCAGCATGGAAGCTCTCCGTGGTGATGCCCGGCGTGAAGCCCTCCGGCATGGTTTCGAGGGAGTCGCGGTGGTTCAGGCGCGCTCGGGATCGCCCCAGGACCCGAGCGCGAGGCGGCTCAGGCCGCTCATGGCGAGGAACAGCAGGATGCCGGCGGCGGTGATCAGCGAGAGCGCGGCGAACATCCGCGGGATGTCGAGCTGGAAGCCGGCCTGAAGGATCTCGTAGGCGAGCCCGGCGCTGCGGCCTCCGGTGCCGGCGACGAACTCCGCCACCACCGCGCCGATCAGGGCGAGCCCCGAGGAGATGCGCAGGCCGGCGAAGAAGTAGCCGAGCGCGCTCGGGATGCGCAGGTGCAGCAACGTCTGCAGGCGGCTCGCGCGGTAGACCCGCATCAGGTTGGACAGGCCCGGATCGACGCTGCGCAGGCCGACCGTCGTGTTCGAGATCATGGGGAAGATCGCGATGATGGTGGCGCAGATCACCAGCGCCACCTGCGTGTCGCGCACGAGGATGATGATGAGCGGGGCCACCGCCACCACGGGCGTCACCTGCAGCATCACCGCGTAGGGGAAGAAGCCGCGCTCGATGAAGCGGCTCTGCACGAACAGGAAGGCGACGAGCGTGCCGAGCACGGTCGAGAGCGCGAAGGCGATCAGCGTCACCCGCATCGTGCTCCACAGAGCCCGCAGCAGATCCGGCCCGTTCTGGACGAGCGAGGCGGCGATCACGGAAGGCGCCGGGAACAGGTAGTCGGGGATGGCGAAGCCGCGGCAGGCCGCCTCCCACAGGCTGAGCACCGCGAGGCCGACGACGAGCGGCGGCAGCGCCGCCTGGACCCGGGGGTCCTGGATCAGCGGCCTCCTCATGTCCGCGCCTCCGCGCTGGCGGGATCGCTCGCCAGCGACGCCTCGGTCAGCAGCGACGAGAGGCGCTGGCAGTATTCGGCGAAGCGCGGCGAGCGGCGGAAGGCGTCGCCTCGGGGATGCGGCTCGTCGATGGTCAACTCGGCGAAGATCCGCCCCGGACGCGCCGCCATCACGACGATGCGGGTCGAGAGGAACACCGCCTCGTAGATCGAGTGGGTGACGAACAGCACGGTGAGCGAGCGCCGCCACCACAGATCGACGAGGTCGGCATCGAGCTTGTTGCGGGTGAACTCGTCCAGCGCGCCGAACGGCTCGTCCATGAGCAGGAGGTTCGGCTCGGTGACGAGGCCGCGGGCGATCGCCGCGCGCATCCGCATGCCGCCGGAGAGCTGGCGCGGATAGCTCCGGCCCTTCTCGCCGAGCCCGACCAGATCAAGCGCGGCCTGGACGCGGGGGGCGGCCTCGGCCTTCTTCACGCCGGCCAGATCGAGCGGAAGGCGCACGTTGCTCGCGATGCGCAGCCACGGCATCAGCGTAGCGTCCTGGAACACCACCGACATGCGCCGGCCCTCCGCGCCGACGCCGTTGAACCCGCCGCGCCACCACAGCAGGCGCCCGTCGCTGGGCTCGGCGAGATTGGCCACCAGCGAGAGCAGGGTGCTCTTGCCGCAGCCGGACGGGCCGATCAGAGACAGGAACTCGCCCTCGCGCACCGTCAGGTCGACCGGGGCGAGCCCGCGGGTGCCGTCGGCGAACACCTTCTCGGCCGAGAGGATCTCGATGGCCGGTGCCGCGTTGGCGGCGGGCCGCGTCGGCCGCTCCTGGGCGGGAGCGACCGCCTCGGCCTTTGCCGCCCGCGGATAGGCCGGAAGCGGGTTGGGAAGCGCGTTGGGAAGAGTGTTGGCTTGAGCGAGGGCCGCCATCGCGCGGATCACTCCGCCTTGGCCGAGAGGACGGGCATGAAATCGAGGCTGAAGGCCCGTTTCCAGTCCGTCGAGGCTTTGAGCAGCCCCGCCTCGACGAGGTAGTCGTAGGACGCCTTCCAGCGGGCTTCCGTCATGGTTCCGATGGGAACGTTCTCCTCGCCGCCGAGCACCTTGAGCGCCCGCATCCGCTCGATGCCGAAGGCGATCTGGCCGTCGGTCATCTTCGGGTTCGCCGTCTTGATCAGCGCGTTGGCGGGACCTGGATTCTCCATGTAGCTCTTCCAGCCCTCCATGGAGGCGGCCACGAACTTGCGCATCGCCTCGGGCTTGGTCTCGGCGAGCTTGCGCGTCGTGACGATGGTCGTGCCGTAGGGCGGGTAGCCGTCCTTGGCGAAGAGGAAGAAGTTGACCGGAACGCCCTTCTCCTGCGCCTGGAACGGCTCGGAGGAGGGATAGGCCTGCTGCACGACGTTTCTGTCGACGAAGAAGGGCTGCAGGTTGAAGGTGTAGGCCCGTACCTGACCGTCGGAGAGAGCGTATTTCTTCTTCAGCCAGGGCCACCACGCGGTCATGCCGGCCGAGGAGACGAGGATCGTCTTGTCCCTGATGCCCGCGAGCGAGGTCACGTCCTCATGGGTCATCATCCCTTGCAGGTCGTACTGGAACGAGGCGGCCACCGTCACCGCGGGCAGGCCCTTCTCAACGGCCTGCAGGACCTGGATGTCGTAGCCCATGATCGCGTCGGCCTCGCCCGCGAGCAGGAGCTGCATGCCGTTGACCTGCGGCCCGCCCATGCGGATCTCGACGTCGAGTCCGGCCTTCTCGTAGAGGCCGGTGGCCTTGGCTTGGTAGAAGCCGCCGTGCTCGGCCTGGGCGTACCAACTCGTCAGGAAGACGATCTTGTCCGCCGCACGGGCGGGCCCGGCCATCGCCAGCGTGACTGTCAGGAGGGTGAAGGCCCCCGTATCGAACCTGAACGACCGCATCGGTGATGGTCCCCCGCCGCGTTGTCCGGGACGGTTTCCTCGACGCACGGACCGTGCCGCGTCGGACCTGTCCAGACTGCCCGACACGAGGGAAGCGGAAGCAGTGCTGCAAGAAAAGCATCGTTTTCCGCGCGCAACGCTCGCAAAATCCGCACGCTGCCGAATGGCTGTGCGCTTGGTGAACCGTTCAGCGCCGCCGCGTTCCGCCGGACCTGAGGCGCGGCCCGCGCGCGACCGGACACGGGGAGTTGGCAAGCTCCCTGCAGAATGCCGGCACGTTGCGCCGAGGGTGCGCGACGGGACGCGGGCGGAGGCCGCAACCCATGCTGCATCATCGCCTGCTGGGATACCTCGACGAGGTCGCCCGCAGCGGCTCGATCCGCCGGGCGGCCACGCGCCTCAACGTCGCGTCGAGCGCCGTCAACCGTCAGATCCTCTCGTTGGAGGAGGAGATGGGAACGCCGCTGTTCGAGCGGCTGCCGCGGGGCCTGCGCCTCACCGCGGCGGGCGAGGTGCTGGTGCGGCACGTGCGCGACACGCTGAACGGCCACGAGCGCATGCTGGCGCAGGTCGCCTCGCTCAAGGGACTGACGCGCGGCGAGGTGACGGTGGCGACGATGGCGAGCATCGCCGCCGGGGTCCTGCCGGGGGTGATCCGCACCTTCCGCGAGACCCATCCCCGCATCGTCGTCAAGGTTCTGGTGCTGCCGGTCGATCAGATTGCCGCCGCCCTCCTCGCCGGCGAGGCCGACCTCGCTCTGGCCTACCGCCTCCCGCCCGATCCGCGCATGCGCTGCATCGCCGAGTTCGAACACCGGCTCGGCGCGGTGATGGCGCCCGACCATCCCCTCAACGGCCGCTATCAGGTGCGCATGGCCGATTGCCTCGAATATCCCCTCGTCGTCGCCGACCGCTCGATGACCCTGCGCGACGTGCTCGAACTGCTCGTGCCCGAGGGCACGAGCTTCACGCCCGTGGTCGAGACGAACTCGATCGAGTTGATGAAGCGCCTCGCCCAGACGCCGCCGCACATCACCTTCGTCAATCTCTCGGATGTCGGCGAGGAGATCCGCCGCGGCGTGCTGGCCTTCACGCCGATCTCGGATGCCAGTGCGATCCTCCAGCGGGCGTCGCTGATGCAGCGCGCCCGCTCCGCCCTCGACGGGCCCGCTCACCTCCTCGCGGTCCGGATCCAGGCCGAGTTCGAGCGCCAGAGCGTTCCGGACTGAGCCGCAGGCCGCATTCCACCGCTTCCCAACGTGCCGACCGGGCTTTCCTCGAAGGGTTGAACCATGTCCGAGCCGTCGTTCCTGCCCGAGGCCCGCGCCTTCCGCCTGCGCAACGCGCGCGTGCCCGCCGCCTTCCTGACGGGCGGCGTGCCGGCCGGCGCGCCCCTCGACGGGGACGGCTGCGCGCTCATCGACATCGTCGTCGCGGACGGCGCCTTCGCCGGTCTGCTGCCGGCCGGGGGGTCGCCGGAGGCATTGCCGGCCGCCGATCTCGCCGGGCGGCAGGTCTGGCCGCGCCTCGTCGATGCGCACACCCATCTCGACAAGGGCCATACGGTCGCCCGCACGCCCAATCCGGACGGCGACTTCCCCGGCGCCCGCGGCGCCACGACGGCGGACCGCACCCGATACTGGGATGCGGAGGATCTGCGCCGCCGCATGGCCTTCGGCCTCGCCTGCGCCTGGGCGCACGGCACGGGCGCGATCCGAACGCATCTCGACAGCCAGGAGAGCGCAGGGGAGGGTGCGCTGCGCGACCAAGCCGCAACGACCTGGGCGGTGTTCCGGGAGATGCGGACGGCCTGGGCCGGACGGATCGCGCTCCAGGGCGTCGGCCTGACCCCGATCGACGCCTACGCCACCGATTACGGGCGCCGGCTCGCCGACCTGATCGCGGACTCGGATGGGCTCATCGGCGGCGTGACCCGGCCGACCGGCGGTCTGCACGGCGGGGCGCTGGCCGAGATCGACGCCCTGCTCGACCGCCTGTTCGACCTCGCCCGCGAGCGCAACCGCGATGTGGACCTCCATATCGACGAGACCGGCGATCCCGCGGCGACCTCCCTCGACGCGGTCGCGCGGGCGACCCTGCGCCACGGCTACGAGGGCCGCGTCACCTGCGGGCATTGCTGCAGCCTCGCGCTCCAGCCCGATGCGCAGGCGGCGGCCACGATCGCGCGGGTTGCGCAGGCGGGGATCCGCATCGTGACGCTGCCGACCGTCAACATGTACCTCCAGGACCGGCAGCGGGGGCGCACCCCGCGCTGGCGCGGCGTCGCCCCGGTCCAGGAACTGATGGCGGCCGGCGTGCCCGTGGCGGTCGCGGGCGACAATTGCCGCGACGCGTTCTACGCCTACGGCGACCACGACATGCTCGACACTTTCCGGGCGGCGGTACGCATCCTTCACCTCGATCATCCGCTGGCCGGTGCGCCCGCGCTCGCCGGGCCGGTGCCGGGGGAGATGATGGGGCTTCCCCATGCCGGCACGATCCGCGTGGGAGGACCCGCCGACCTGATCCTCCTGCCCGCGCGCAGCCTCAACGAGGTCGTCGCGCGGTCGCATGCGGGTCGCATCGTCGTCGTCGCGGGCCGGCCGATCGCCGCGCGGTTGCCGCCCTACGAAGCCCTGACCGGTGAGGCCGCCCCCTGGTAGACGGGCGAGGGAAGAGCGCAGGCGTGCGCAACGGCACGCGCTGCGAAAGATGCGTGCCAGAGATCCCACTTTGGCGAAAAAACCCGCAAAGACGCGCTAACTCCAAGCAAAAACTCGTTTTTTCCGGCTGAGGCGGTGAGCGGCTCCGAGCCTTCGCCTCGACTGTGCCGTATCTATGTGCACAGATCCAAAGCAGTTCATGTTGTTTTGCAAGGCATCGATGCTCAGTTTGTGGGACGTGCGGCGTCACCCGGTCCGACCGCGGCGCCGAAGCAAGTCTCGGAGATTGACGACATGATCTCACGCATCGTTGCAGGCGCGGTCCTCGGCCTCGCCCTCACCACCGCGGCCTCGGCCCAGAGCTACAACGCGCCGGCCGGTATCCCTGCCGTGACCGCCCCGGGCGGCCTCGTCGGCGCGGCCGGTCCGGGCAACGTCGAGCGCTACCTGGATCGTGGCGGCCGCTACGGCACGGTTTCCGTCGATGGCGTCTACACCACCGGCTCCACCGTCCGGGGCGCCCGCGCCGTTCCCGGGCGCTGACGCATCCGGATGGTCTGACGACCTCCGTTCCGACAGTCCAAGGGCCGGCCGCGCACCGAAGCGGCCGGCCCTTTTCATTGGCCCCATCCCGGTCATTGGCCCATCCCGGCGCCTCCGGGTGCAGGCGCCAAGGGGTCATGCCCCATCCGATCGATGCCTTCGGGATAGGGGATCGGGAATGGCGGATCAGGGCTTCGGCGGCATCCGATCGCGCCGAGGCGATGCGCGCCCTCGAGCAATGCCCGGGCTTCCTGATCCGACCGGCAGATCGACGCCAGCTTTTCGATTTTGTCGAACAATCCGTTCGATCTTATTCCAGTTTTCGGAATGCTCAGGCAGGTCCACATTCACTCCATCAGATGACGGACGAACCAGCCGTCACCGCTACCAACCGATGGAGTGTCCCATGTCCCGCATCCTCACCGCTTCCGCTCTCGCCCTGTCCCTCGTCGCCGGCATCACCGGCCCTGCCGCCGCCCAGAGCTACAATGCGCCGGCCGGCATCCCCGCCGTCACCGCGCCGGGCGGCCGGTTCGACGAGGCCGTCACCGCGCAGCGTCCCACGGCGCGCGACAGCCGGCTCGGCACCTTGCCGACGGACAGCCTGACCACGGGTTCGGTGCAGCGGGCGCGCACCGCGCGCTGAACCACCCTCCGCCCGGGCGAGACGCCCGGCGGCCGAAATCCGAAGCCCATCCTCCCGTCACCGCCACCAACCGATGGAGTGTCCCATGTCCCGCATCCTCACCGCTTCCGCCCTCGCCCTGTCCCTCGTCGCCGGCATCACCGGCCCCGCCGCCGCCCAGAGCTACAATGCGCCGGCCGGCATCCCCGCCGTCACCGCGCCGGGCGGCCAGTTCGACGAAACCGGCACCGTGCAACGGCATACGGCACGCGACAGCCGGCTCGGCCTCCTGCCGACGGACGGCCTGACCACGGGTTCCGTGCAGCGGGCGCGCACCGCGCGCTGATCGGGCCTCCGCGCGGGCGAGATGCCCGATCGGCGGACTTCGAAGCCGGTCCTCGCACGAGGGCCGGCTTCGCCGCGTTCGGCCGCGGCGTCGCCCTTGCTTGCGGGGCTCCCTACGGGGCGATGGGGCGCCGCGGGGGAGAGCGCATGCAGGGACCGGGGACGCCGACACTCGACCAACTCCGGGTGTTTCTGACCGTCGTCGAGAGCGGGAGCTTCGCCGCGGCCGGCCGTCGGCTGAACCGCGCGACCTCGGTCATCAGCTACACGATCGCCAATCTGGAGCTTCAGCTCGGTCTGCCGTTGTTCGATCGCGAGGCGACGCGCCGGCCCCAGCTCACCGAAGGCGGCCGGGCCGTGCTGGCGGAGGCCCGCACCGTCGCCCACGGCATCGACGCGCTGCGGGCCAAGGTGAGCGGCCTGCTCGGCGGTCTCGAAGCCGAACTCGGCTTCGTGTCGAGTGTGCTGATGCCCGGCGCCCGGCTCGTCGATGCGCTCACCGCGTTCCAGGCGGCATTCCCGACCGTGTCGCTGCGCCTCAATGTCGAGGCGCTCGGAGCGGCACAGCAATTCGTCGTCGACGGCCGGGCCGATCTCGGGATCAGCGTGGAGCTGTGGACCCGCGACACCGACCCGCTCGAACTGATCGCCGTCGGCGACGTCGAGATGCTGCCCGTGGCCGCGCCGAACCATCCTCTCGCCCGGGCGGGCGGCCTAGTGCCGGGGGCGGCGCGCGAGCATATCCAGCTCGTGATCACCGACCGCTCGCCGCTGTCACAGGGCCAGGAATTCGGCGTGATCGCCAACCGCACCTGGCGGCTGTCGGATCTCAGCACCAAGCACACGCTGCTGCTCGCCGGAATCGGCTGGGGCAGCATGCCCGCGCACATGGTCGAGGCGGACATCGCCGCGGGCCGCCTCGTCGAGCTGAACCTGCCCGAGGCCAGGCGCCGCCGGCTGCCGCTCACCGTGATCTACCGCACCGACCATCCCCCGGGGCCGGCCGGGCGCTGGCTGATCCGTCGCTTCGTCGAGCAGGCGGAGCGCGAGGCCGCGGTACGGGCGGCTTGACGGGGGAGGGGGTCAAGCGCCGGAGCCGGCCGCGTCCGTCCCCGGATAGACCAGCGGGTCGCCCGCGCGCCGGTTGTCGTAAACCGGCTCGCCCGCGACCCAGGTCGCGCGCACCGTGCGGTGGTCGCCGAGCGTCATCAGTACGAACAGCAGCTCCTCGATGCTGCCGCAGGTGGCGGTGCGGAAGTTGAGCAGCGGCGTCGCCGCGAGGTCGAGGACGCAGAGATCCGCATCATGACCCGGCGCGATCCGGCCGATCCGGTCGTCGAGCCGCAGCGCTTCGGCGCCGCCGAGCGTCGCGAGCCAGAACCCCCGGACCGCGTCGAGCTTGGTGCCGCGCAACGCGGCGACCTTGTAGGATTCGCCGAGCGTCTTGAGCAGCGACAGGGTCGTACCGGCACCGACATCGGTGCCGAGCCCGACCCGCACCGGCCGGCGCGGATCGAGGGCGTCGAACAGCCGGAACAGGCCGCTGCCGAGGAAGCCGTTCGAGGTCGGGCAATGGGCGATCGCCGCCCCGCGCGCGTGGCAGGTGCAGAAATCCTCCTCCGACAGGTGGATCGCGTGGCCCAGCACCGTGCGCGGGCCGACGAGGCCAGACTGCACGTAGACGTCGAGATAGCTCGCCCGGTCGGGGAACAGTTCGCGCACCCAGGCGATCTCGTCGGTGTTCTCGCACAGATGCGTCTGGAGGAAGAGGTCGTCGTGTTCGCGCATCAGCGCGCCGGCGGCATCGAGCTGGGCTTGCGTGCAGGAGGGGGCGAAACGCGGGGTGACGCAGTAATGCTGGCGCCCTCGCCCGTGCCAGCGGGCGATCAGGGCCTTGCTCTCGTCGTAGCCGCGCTGCGCCGTGTCGAGGAGACCGGCCGGTGCGTTGCGGTCCATCAGCACCTTGCCGGCGATCATGCGCGTGTTGAAGCGGGCCGATTCGGCGAAGAACGCCTCGACCGAGCCGGGATGGACCGTGCAGTAGACCACCGCCGTGGTGGTGCCGGCACCCAGGATCTCGCGGAAGAACAGCTTGGCGACCCGCTCGGCATGGGCCTGATCCGCGAACTGCAGTTCGGCGGGGAAGGTGTACTTCTCGAGCCACGCCAGCAGTTGCTCGCCGTAGGAGGCGATCATCTGCAGCTGTGGATAGTGGACGTGGGTGTCGATCAGGCCGGGCAGGATCAGGGCATTCTCGTAGGCGACGACCTCCACCCCCGGCGGGATCCTGCTCGCCAGGCTCGAAAAATCGCCGAAGGCGGCGATGCGTCCGTCCTCGATCAGGATCAGGGCGTCGGCCACATGCTGGAGGCAATCCTCGCTCAGGAAGGGGTTGCCGGTCAGGCTCACCGCCTGTCCGCGGATCGCCCGAATCCGGGCCGGTGGCGCCGTCACGCGTCCGCCTTTTCGCGCAGGGCCATGAGGCTTCGAAAAATCCGGTCGGGGGCGAACGGCGTCGCGGTCAGCCGCACGCCGGTGGCGTCGCGGATCGCGTTGCCCAAGGCGGCGGCGACGGGGTTGTAGGGCGCCTCGCTCATCGATTTCGCGCCCAGCGGCCCGACCGTGTCGTGGGTGTCGGCGAACAGGACCTGCGTCACCGGCACGTCGGCCATCGCCGGGATGTGGTAGTTGCGCAAGGTCCGCGTGACGGCCCCGCCCGCTTCGTCGAAGCGATAGTCCTCGTAGAGAGCCGCGCCGAGCGCCTGCGCCACCCCGCCCTCGATCTGCCCGCGGCACTGCATCGGGTTGAGGACGCGGCCGGCATCCGCCGCCTGGACGCTCTTGAGGATACGGATCTCGCCGGTCCGCGGATGTACGGCCACGCGAAAGGCCTGGACGTTGAAGGCGACCGAGCGCGGCGTCCCGTCGGCCTCGCCCGCGGCTTCGAAGACCGCATCTTGCGCGAGGGTGGTCAGCGCGATGAGGCCGGCGGGTGTCTCGACGCCGTCCCGGGTCAGGCGGCACGCGTCCGCGCCGACGCCGGTCCGCTCGGCCGCCGCCGCGCGGAGACGGTCGGCGAGCGCCGAGGCCGCACGGAAATTCGCTTGGCCCGCGACCACGGTGCCGGTGCTGCCATAGGCGCCGGTATCGTGCGCGACGGCGTCGGTGTCGGCCTGGATCAGGCGGATGCGGTCGGGCGTGGTGCCCAGCACCTCGGCGGCGATCTGCCCGTGCACGGTGCTGGTGCCGTTGCCGAACTCGGCGGTGCCGACGGCCAGGGCGTAGGCCCCGTCCGGTTCGAGGTGGATGCGGGCATGGGCGACGTGGCCGCGCGGCGGGATCGTGTCGATCATGGCCATCGCCATGCCCTCGCCGACGCGCCATTCCGGCCCCGGCGGCGGCGCGCCGCTATCGTCCGCCAGGGCCGCCTGTGCGCGGTCGAGGCACTGGTCGAGCCCGTAGGAGCCGTAGACGACATCGTGCGGCTCCAGGCTCGTCGACACCATCGGGTCGCCCGGCCGTACGGCGTTGAGGCGGCGCATCGCGAACGGGTCGATCCCGAGCGCCCGCGCCAGTTCGTCGAGCGCCGACTCGACGGCGAAGATGGTCTGGCTCAGGCCGTAGCCGCGAAAGGCCCCGGCCGGCAGGGTGTGGGTGTAGACGGCGTAGCCCTCCACCCGCTTGTTCGGGCAGGCATAGGCGGCGATGCTCTCGTTGCAGCCGTGATGCAGCACGCCGCCGGCATGGTTGCCGTATGCGCCGGTGTTCGAGAGCACCTTCAGCGAGAGCGCGGTGAGGCGCCCGTCGGACCGTGCGCCGATCTTGACCCGCACCCGCATCGGGTGGCGCGTCGTCGCCGCCGTAAAATTCTCTTCGCGGGTCATCTCGTAGGAGACCGGGCGGCCGGTCCGCAGCACGGCGAGTGCCACGAGATCCTCGGTCAGCATCTCCTGCTTGCCGCCGAAGCCGCCGCCGACCCGTCCGCAGAGCACGCGCACCCGGTCCCGGCCGAGATCGAACAGGCGGCACAGGGCGTCGCGGGTCAGGAAGGGCACCTGCGTCGAGGAGCGCAGGACCAGCCTTCCGTCCGCGTCGAGCCAGCCCAGCGCCCCGTGCGTTTCGAGATGCACGTGCTGCACCCGCTGCGAGACATACTCTCCCTCGTGGATATGGTCGGCTTGGCCGAAGCCCGCCTCGACATCGCCGATGGTACCGTGCGCCTCGGCCGCAAGGTTCGGGTGCGCGAGGAGCGGCGGCGCATCCGCGCCGGGCTGTGGCGGGTCGCGGTCGGCCGGATCATGAACGAGGGGCGCGTCCGGACGCAACGCCGCCTCCGCATCGAACACGGCGGGCCGCACCTCGTACTCCACCCGCAGCGCCCGCACGCCCGCCGCGGCCGCCGCCGCGCTCTCGGCGACCACCGCCGCGACGCGCTGGCCGTGGAAACGGATCACGGAATCGAGCACCGCCGTATCGGCGGCGTCGTCCAGGGGGTTCTCGTGCCGCCCGGTCGAGAAGCGGCGGCGCGGGGCGTCCTCGTGCGTGAGCACCGCGACCACGCCGGGCACAGCCAGCGCCGCCGCCCGGTCGATGCTCCGGACACGGGCGTGGGCGTGGGGGGCGCGCAGCACCTTCAGGTGCAGCAGACCCGGCACGGCCGTGTCGAAGGTGTAGGCGGCCCGGCCGGAGACGAGGGCGCGGCTCGCCGGGGCCGGCAGGGAGCGGCCGACCGGCCCGCCCTCCGCGGTCTGCGGCGCGTCGGCATGGGCGATCCCGGCCACGGCGTCGCGGATCGCCCGGTAGCCGGTGCAGCGGCAGAGATTGCCCTTGAGCGCGCTGCCGAGATCCTGACGCTGGCCCTGGTCGAGGGCGACCGCCGTCATGATCATGCCCGGGGTGCAGAAGCCGCACTGGAAGCCCTGCGCCGCGCAGAACGCCTCCTGCATCGGGTGGAGGTGTTCAGGCGCCGCATCCTCCGGCGCGCAGGGGCCGGCAAGCCCCTCGATGGTGGTGACGCCGCGCCCCTCCGCCTGGAAGGCGGGCATGAGGCAGGAATGGACCGGCTCGCCGTCGAGATGGACGGTGCAGGCGCCGCAATCGCCGGCATCGCAGCCCTTCTTGACTCCGAACCAGCCGAGATCCCGCAGCAGCGTGCGCAGGCACTGGCCGGGATGCGGCGCGGCCTCCTGGACCTGCCCGTTGACGGTGAGCCTCATCGGGCGAGTTCCTCCCGGATCTCATCGGCGAGCAGGCCGGTGACATGCCGGCGCCAGTCCGGCGCGCCGTGGACGTCGTCGTACCAGCCGTCCGTGGGGATCGCCGCCGCGATCGCCTGCTGCAGCGCCGCCGCAGCCGGGGGGGCATCGAAGCGGAGCTGGACCGGGCGCGGCGTCGAGGCCGTCACGGTCAGGGCGAAGGCGCCGGCCCGGTCGAGCGTCCCGATCACCAGAGCCCCGGAGCGCCCCTCGGGGGAGAGGGCGATGCGCCGGAAGGCCGTGCGCCGCCGCAGCGCGGAGGCCGGGAGATCGATGCAGCGCAGGATCTCGCCGGGGGCGAGCGCCGTCCGCTGCGGCCCGAGGACGAAGTCGGTGACGGACAGGCGCCGCTCGCCGCCGCCGGGCCGGCGCAGCACGCAGGTGCCGTCGAGCGCCGCGGTCAGCGCGATCATCGGGCCGGCGGGCAGGGCCATGCAGAGATTGCCGCCGACACTCGCCCGGTTCCAGATCTTGAACGAGCCGAGCAGCGCCCGGCAGCATTGGCCGACGAGCGGAGCCGCGATCCACTCCCTCGGCAAAGCGAGCCGATCGAGTTCGGCGATCGTGCCCGTCGCCGACAGGCGAAGGCCCACCCCGGACAGCTCGGCCGCCGGCCATCCGAGGGCGGACAGGTCGATCAGCCGGGTCAAAGCCGGCTGCGGCTCGGAAAACAGCCACGTCCCGCCCGCGAGCCACGCATCGCCCTCGCGCCAGGCGGGCAGTTCGTCGAGGCGAGCCGGGCTCAGGACGGCGGTGATCGTGTCGAGATCCATCGGAGGCCGGTTCGCCAGTTTCTGTCCGACGGCGGGCGTCGGAGCTTACACGGTTTCGAGGTGATGACTTCAGGGTCTGCGGGCAATCGGCGGAGCGCAGCGCCGCTCTGCCCCCCGCTTCGAACCCCTCCCCGAAAGGAGGAAGGGACGCGCGTGCAGCGTCCTTCCGGGCCTACTGGCCCTCGGCGGCCGTCACCGCATGCGTCCACGCCCCCTCGGGCTTGCGGGTGATGACGGGCTGGTCGGTGCCGCCGGCGAGCAGGATCGCGACCGTGCGGTCGTAATCGGCGGGATCGAGTCGGCCACCGGACGTGTCCAGCAGCTTGGCGATCTCGCGCATCATCCGCTTCTGGTGCTTCTCGGTCTGGGCGCCGCTGGCATCGTTCTCCAGCACGATCTCGGCCGCTTCGTCCGGATGCTTGGCGGCATAGGCCCAGCCCTTCTCGGACGCCGCCACGAACTTCGCCAGTCGGGCGACGAAGGCCTTGTCCTTCAGCTTCGGCTCGAGGGCGTAGAGCCCGTCCTCGAGCGCGGCGACGCCCTGATCCTCGTAACGGAAGACGACGAGCTGCTCCGGCTTGAAGCCGGCATCGATTACCTGCCAGTACTCGTTGTAGCTCATGGTCGAGACGCAGTCGGCCTGCTTCTGGATCAAGGGGTCGACGTTGAAGCCCTGCTTCAGAACCGTCACGCCCCCGGGGGAGCCGTCGGTCTTGAGGCCGAGCTTGGCCATCCAGGCCAGGAACGGGTACTCATTGCCCGCGTACCAGACCCCGAGCGTCCTGCCCTTCAGGTCGGCGGGGGTCTTGATGCCGGTGTCGGCGCGGCAGGTCAGCATCAGGCCCGACTTCTTGAAGGGCTGCGCGATGTTGACGAGCGGCACGCCCTTCTCGCGCGAGGCCAGCGCCGAGGGCATCCAGTCGATGACGACGTCGGCGCCGCCGCCCGCGATGACCTGCGGTGGCGCCACGTCGGGCCCGCCCGGCTTGATCGTCACGTCGAGCCCCGCCTCCTTGTAGTAGCCCTTGGCCTGCGCGACGTAGTAGCCGGCAAACTGCGCCTGGGGCACCCATTTGAGCTGGAGCGTCACCCGCTCCGCCGCCCGCGCGCCGCCCGCGGCGAGCCCGAGCAGGGCCGCCCCGGCGCAGAGGAGCGCTCTCATCATTTTCCCTGCCATCTCAGCCTCCTTCAGCCTATCCCCTGCGGGACTTTCCCCCGCGGCCTTCGGGCCGTGGTTTTTCGAAGCGGTTGCGAGCGGCCGTCGCCGTCAACCGGCGCGCACCGACGGGTGCCAGCCGGTCGCGGCGCGCTCGGCCAGGGCGATCAGGCCGTAGAAGGCCGACCCCGCCAGCGCCGCCAGAACGATCTCGGCCCAGACCATGTCGAGGGAGAGCCGCGCCGCCTCGATCGAGATGCGGAAGCCCATGCCGACGATCGGCGTACCGAAGAACTCGGCCACGATCGCCCCGATCAGCGCCAGCGTCGCGTTGACCTTCAGGGCGGTGAACAGGAAGGGCAGGGCCATGGGCAGGCGCAGGCTCAGGAGCGTCCGCCCGTAGCCCGCGGCGTAGGTCCGCATCAGGTCGCGCTCGATCGGGCCCGTGGCGGCGAGGCCGGCGCCGGCCTGCACCAGCATCGGGAAGAAGGACATCACGGCGACGACCGCGGCCTTCGACGGCCAGTCGAAGCCGAACCACATCACCATGATCGGGGCGATGCCGACGATCGGGAGCGCGGAGGCGACGTTCGCCACCGGCAGGAGGCCGCGACCGAGGACGGGCAGCCGGTCGGCCAGGATCGCGACGCCGAGGCCCGACAGGCAGCCGATCGCGTAGCCGGGCAGGGCCGACTTCAGGCAGGTCTGGACGAAATCCGCCCCGAGGACGGGCAGGGCGGCGGCGAAGCGCACGGCGATCGCCGAGGGCGGCGGCATCAGCACGGCGGGCACGCCCGCGCCCACCACGACGGCCTCCCACAGGACCAGCACGAGGATCCCGAACAGCAGCGGCACGGCGAGCCGCACGAGGCGGCGGCCCGTCGCCGTGCCCGGCTCCAGGGCGGCGAGGTCGCGCGCGGCCAGCGTGGCGACGAGCCAGACCAGGAAGGCAGCGATCCAGAAGCCCGGCCCCGCCGCGCCGGCCGGGACGGGCCGGTGCGCGGCGGCGGCGAGCGCCGCCCCGCCGATCAGCGCGGCGGGCACGAGCAGGCCGATCCGTGCGGCGCGATGGCTCATCGGGTGCTCCCTGGGGCGTTCCCCGCGGGGCGGGTGCCGAGGGCCCTGTTCGCGGCGCCCTCCGCGAGGCCGATCCCCTGGACGAGGAGCGCGGAGAGCGCCGCCGCCGCGAACAGGGCTGCCCAGATCTGGATCGTCTGGCCGTAATAGGAGCCGGCGAGCAGCCGCGCCCCGAGCCCGGCCTGCGCCCCGGTCGGCAGTTCGGCGACGATGGTGCCGACGAGGCTTGCCGCCACCGCGATCTTCAGGCTGGCGAACAGGTAGGGCAGGGCGGCCGGCCAGCGCAGGCGCGCCAGGATCTGCCCGCGCGAGGCCGAATAGGTCCGCATCAGGTCGCGCTGGATCCGGTCGGGGGCGTTCAGCCCCTTCACCATGCCGACCGTGACCGGAAAGAAGCAGAGATAGGCCGCGATCACCGCCTTCGGCAGCAGGCCGGTCAGGCCGGCCGCGCCCAGCGCCACGATGATGATCGGCGCCACCGCCAGGATCGGCACGGTCTGCGACGCGACGATCCAGGGCATCAGGCTCGCCTCGACGCTGCGCAGGTGCACGATCGCGACCGCGAGCGCGATGCCGAGCAGCGCGCCGATGGCGAAGCCGGCGAGCGTCGCCGAGAGCGTGACCCAGGCGTGGTAGACGAGGCTGCGCTTCGAGCCGAGCGGCACGCCGACGATGCTGCGCGACAGCTCCGAAAGCACCTGATGCGGTGCCGGCACGACGGGCCGCTCCTGCGCCATCGTCGCCGCGGCGATGTCGGCGGCGCCGGGCGCCGCGCCGGCCCGCGCCAGCGCGTCCGCGGCGCCGTTCCAGTTGCCGACCAGGGCGGCGAGATACCAGCCGGCGAGCAGCGCCAGGACGACGCCGGCCACGGGCAGCGCCCGGCCGCGCAGCGTTGAAGCCGGCTTACGCATCGTACGCGTGACCGGCGCGCAGGCCCTCGCGCACCCGCTGGCCGAGGCGCAGGAATTCGGGCGACTCGCGCAGCTCCAGCGGACGCTCCCGCCCGAGCGCGGTGCAATCGACGATGTCGACGATCCGGCCGGGACGCGGCGACATCACCACCACGCGGGTCGAGAGGTAGACCGCCTCGGGGATCGAGTGGGTGACGAACAGGACCGTCTTGGCGGCCTTGCGCCACAGCGCGAGGAGCTGCGCGTTGAGGTGGTCCCGCACGATCTCGTCCAGCGCCCCGAAGGGTTCGTCCATCAGCAGGAGTTTCGGATCGAAGCAGAGGGCGCGGGCGATCGAGGCCCGTTGCTGCATGCCGCCGGAGAGCTGCCAGGGAAATTTGTTCGCGAAGCCGGTGAGCTGGACGAGGTCGAGAAAATGCGCCACCCGCTCCCGGCGCTCCGCCCTCGGCACACCGAAGATCTCGAGCGGCAGCGCGACGTTGCGCGCGATGGTCCGCCAGGGATAGAGGGCGGGCGCCTGGAACACGAAGCCGTAGTCGCGCCGCAGCCGTGCCGCCTCGGCGCCGACGCCGTTGACCGTCAGTTCGCCGCCGGTCGGCCGTTCGAGGTCGGCGACGCAGCGCAGCAGCGTGGTCTTGCCGCAGCCGGAGGGGCCGATGAAGGAGACGAACTCGCCCGGCGCCACCGCGAGATCGACATCGGCGAGCGCGTGAACCGGCCCGTCGGCGGTGGTGTAGGTCAGGGACAGCCCACGCGCCGCGATGACGGGCGCCGCCGGCACCGCGCGCGGCGCCGCTGGCTCGAAGTCGGGCGGCTCTTTGAGGGCGAGGGCGCCGGCAGGCGACATGGCAGGATTTCGTTCCGTGGATTTCGGTTCGGCTCTCGATCGGTCGTCCGGGAGCCGGGGGCGGCCCGAGAAGGCGGACCCGCCGGACATCCGCGCACCGCCGGATCGAGCATTTTCCGTGCCGTCCACGACCGCCGTGATGAGCGTGCCGAACGGCGCGACGGTGTCCGGCGGGTGGGCGGCGTTGCGCAGGTCGCGGGCGGACGAGGCGCCGGTCACGGTTTAGGCGCTCCTGAGGGTCAGCGCCGGCCCTTCGGCGGGGCGGACCCCGACGGCGCGGGCGGATCGCGTCGGCTCGGCCAGGTCGGATCCGCCGCGCGGCGCGCGGGCAAGCGTGCGGAAGCGACGCTCGCTGTAGAGCAGCGCGTCGGCCTGCCCTGTCGCGGCGAGAGCCTCGACGGCGCAGTAGAGCACGTCGTGGCTGCCGACGGCGTGGCGCCCGACGATGCGGCAGTCGAAGCTGACGAGGGCGTCGGTCAGCGCGGGCGCTTCGCTGCGCAGCCGCCGCCAGGTGCCCGCCGCGAAGCGCTCGTCCATGGGCGTGCGACCCCCGAACAGGGCCGCCACCGTCTCGTGGCCCGCGCCGAGGGTGCTCACGCAAAGCGTTCCGTTGCGGGTGAGGGCGGCGAAGGCGGAGGAGGCGCGGTTGACGCAGACGAGCAGCGTCGGCGGCGCGTCGCTGACGCTGCACACGGCCGAGGCCGTGAAGCCGGCCCGCCCGCCCGGACCGTCGGTGGTGATCAGATGCACCGCGCTCGCGAGCCGGGACATCGCCTCGCGGTAGGCGGCCGCATCGACGGGGACGGAGGCGGCGCTGTCGGGCTCGGTCATGCGGCGGCCTTTCGTGAGGTCGGGGCGTGTCAGGGACTTGCGAGAAATGCGAGGAGCGTGCGGTTGAAGGGTTCGGGGCGGGTGACGCTGTGGGCGTGGCCGCCGTCGGGCGCGAGGTCGAGGCGGGCGTTGGGGAGCCCGGCCGCGAGGGTCTGCGAGGCGGTGAAGGGCACGAGCACGTCGTCGCGCGCGGCCATCAGCAGCGTTTCATGCGGGATGCGAGCCAGTGCGCCGGTCGCATCGAACGCCTCCAGCGCGGCGATGCGCGCCAGCACCGTCCCCGTGCCCGGGAAATGCGCCAGAGCCTGCGCCTCGTCGGCCGCGACCCGCGCGGCGTTCTCGGAGAGCCACGGCGCCGGGTAGAGGAAGATCCCCTGTGCCCGCACGAAGGCCTCGGGCCCGGCTTGCCTGAGCAGCGCCTTGCGGGCGGCGAAGCAGCGGCGCGTCGCCGGGTCCATCGCCGCCCAGCCGTTGATCACCACGATCCGGCCGACCCGCTCGGGATGGGTCAGGGCGAGTTGCAGGGCGATGAGGCCGCCGAGCGCGTGGCCGACGATGTCGGCCGTGCCGATGTCGAGGTGGTCGAGCAGGTCGAGGACGTCGCGGGCCATGGCCGCGATGTCGTGGCCCGGTTCGAGCGGACCGGGGGAGCGCCCGGTGCCGCGGTGATCGTAGGTGACGACCCGGAAGCGCTCGGCGAGCGCCGGCCGTTGCGGTGCGAAGTAATGGGCCGAGCCGCCGAGCCCGGGCGAGAGCAGCACGGTGCGCCCGCTGGCCGGCCCGTGCAGTTCGTGATGGACGGGCGCGGCCATCGCCTCAGGCCGGCTTGCCGATATGGGCGACCGAGGCGATCTCCACCAGCGCCGCCGGCTTCACCAGCCCGCACTGGATGCAGTAGCGCGCCGGCTTCTCGCCGGGGAAGTACTCGGCATAGACGGCGTTGATCGCGCCGTAATCGGCCCAGTCCTTGAGAAAGATGTGGTTGAAGGTGACGTCGTCCATCGAGCCGCCCGCGGCCTCGACGACGCCCTTGATCGTCTCCAGCACGTGCCGGGTCTGCGCACCGGCATCGCCCTCGTGGACGACGTTGTTGTCCCCGTCGAAGGCGAGGGTGCCGGAGACGTAGAGCACGCCGTCGGCGAGCGTGCCGGGCACGTAGGGCGCGAGCGGCTTGCCGGTGCCGGGGGGGATCACGACGGTCTTGGGCATGGGGTCCTCCGGTCAGGCAGGGATGCGGCGGGCCTCCGGCCGGGCGAGCGCGGCCTCGAAGGCGGCGACGTCCGACACCCAGCCGAAGAAGGTCTCGATGTTGAAGAGCGCGCCCTCCTGCAGGCTCGGCGGGCCGGCCTGATGGGTGGCGTCGGCGAGCACGATCCCGAAATACTCGCGGTGGTAGCCGTCCCGCAGGGTCGATTCCACGCAGACATTCGTGGCGATGCCCGTGAAGACCAGCGTACGGATGCCGCGTGCCCGCAGCATGCTGTCCAGCGGTGTGTTGTAGAAGCCGCTGTAGCGCGGCTTTCCCAGGACGATGTCGCCGGGCTCCGGCGTCAGCGCATCGACGAGGGCGTAGTCCCACGTGCCCTTGGCGAGGAGCCGCTGGTTCATCTCCGGCCGGCGGCGCATGGTCTTGAGCGCGTTCGACTTGTGCCAGTTCGGCGAGCCCGGCCCCCCGGCCTCGACGTAGTCCGGATCCCAGCCGTTCTGGAACCAGACCACGAGGAGGCCTGCCGCGCGGGCCGCCGCCACGGCCCGGGCGATCCGCTCGATCACCGGCCCGGTCGCCGACACGTCGAAGCCGGCCAGATCGAGGTAGCCGCCCTTGGTCGCGTAGGCGTTCTGCATGTCGACGACGATGAGCACGGCGGCGTCGGCGTCGAAGGCGATCGGCTCCGGGCGTGCCGGCAGCGTGACCGCGCCGTGGCGGCCGGACGGGTCGCGGTAGCCCGCGGCTGCGCCGGTCTCCATCACGCCACCTCCGCCAGCATTTCGCCCGTGACGTGCCGGCGCGAGCGCATCAGCGGCTGGATCTTCGTGCCGAAATCGTCGAGGCCCTTCAGGAAATCGTCGAAGACCAGCAGCACGCCGCCGGTGCCCGGCACGGTCACCACCTCGTCGAGCAGGGCGGCGACGGTGGCGTAGGATCCGACCAGGGTGCCCATGTTGATGTTCACCGCCGAGGTCGGGTCGGCCATCTGGCGGATGTTGGTGTCGGCACCGGACTTGGTGTCGGCCGCACCCTGGAGGCCGAGCCACGCGATGGCCGCCTCGTCGGCGCCGGCCTTGTAGTGCTCCCACTTGGCGCGGGCCGCCTCGTCGGTCTCGTCGCTGATGACCATGAACAGCACGTAGGAGGAGACGTCGCGGCCGGTCTTCGCCTTGGCCTCCTCCAGCCGCTCCACCGTCGGGGCGAAGGCGGTCGGCGTGTTGACCCCTTTGCCGAAGCAGAAATTGTAGTCGGCGTAGGTCGCGGTGAAAGCCATGCCGGCGGCGCTCTGTCCGGCGCAGATGATCTTCATCTCTCCTTGCGGCCGCGGGCTCAGGCGGCAATCCTCCATCTGGAAGAACTCGCCCTTGAGGTCGCTGCTTCCGGTCTCCCACAGGTCGCGCAGCACCTGCGCGTATTCGGAGAGATATTCGTAGCGGCGCCCGAAATACGCGTCGCCGGGCCACAGCCCCATCTGGGAATATTCCGGCCGCTGCCAGCCGGTGACGAGGTTGATGCCGAAGCGGCCGTTCGAGATCGAGTCGATGGTGGAGGCCATGCGGGCGACGATCGCCGGCGGCAGGCACAGGGTCGGCGCCGTCGCGTAGAGCTTGATCCGGCTCGTGACCGCCGCGAGCCCGGCCATCAGCGTGAAGGATTCGAGATTGTGGTCCCAGAACTCGGTCTTGCCGCCGAAGCCGCGCAGCTTGATCATCGAGAGCGCGAAGTCGAGACCGTACTGTTCCGCCTTGAGCGTGATCTGCTTGTTGAGCTCGAAACTCGGCATGTACTGCGGCGCATTCTCCGACAGCAGCCAGCCGTTGTTTCCGATCGGGATGAAGACGCCGACATTCATGGTCTGATTTTGGGCCTGGGTCATGACGAACCCCCGCTCGCTTGTCCGGCCGGCGCTCTGCAGGGCCAGCGACAGGTCGCGACGGTAGCGAATCAGACCATTTGGTCAAACTCTCGGAGCCGATATTTGACCGTTTGCACAAACTCTCCGCGTCATGCCCGCTCGACGGGCCGTCTCTGCTTACGGCCCATGCGGTTTCGTCCGGTTTTCTTCGGTCGCGGCGCGGGGCCGGCACGAATCAGGTCAGACCGAGGCTCGCCAGGATCAGTCTCTGGGTGCTTTCGACCGTCTGCTCGAAGAAGTCTTCGTCGCTGAGGTCGCGACCCGTGATGGCCTCCACCTGCACCGCGAAGTCGGCGTAGTGCTGGGTGACCGCCCAGATCGCGAAGACGAGGTGGCGGGGATCGTGCGGGGCGATCCGCCCGTCCGCGATCCAGCCGCGCAGCACCGCGGCCTTGGCCTCGACCAGCGCCCGCAACGGACCTTCGAGTTCGGCGCGCAGGAGCGGCGCACCCTGCACGATCTCCAGGCAGAACAGCCGCGAGGCCCGCGGTGCGTCCCGGGACAGGGTGATCTTCGAGCGGATGTAGCGCCTGAGCGCCTCGGCCGGTTCGGATTCCGCATCGAGCGCCTGGAGCGGGTCGAGCCAGACATCGAGCACGCGCCGCAGCACGGCGACGTAGAGGTCTTCCTTGGTGCGGAAGTAGTAGAGCAGGTTCGTCTTCGAGAGGCCGGCGCGGACGGCGATCTGGTCGAGGCTGGCGCCGTGCAGGCCGACGGTGGAGAAGACCTCCAGTCCGGCATCGAGCACGGCTTCCCGGCGCAGGGCGCCGTCGCGTCGCTGTCGGCGCGCAGGGGCCGCGATGCCGCTTCCGACCACGCCCGTGCCTCCCAATCCCTCACCGCCCCTCGCGCGGTCCTCGGATCACCTATCCGATCCCGCGCGCGCGACCAATCGCCGGCACCGCTCAGCGTGCGCGCCGCCTTAGGCCGTGCGGCGACCGGACCGGTCCTCCCGCGCGATCGAAGGCCGTCACGCGAATGCGATGATCCAGGGCTCGCCGAACAGATGCTCCTCGAGGTTCACCCCGGGGCCGGACCGGTCGATCACCCAGAAATCCTGGCGCTTGTCGAGCGGCGTGAGAACGCCGTGCCACGTGCCGATCGCGTAGCAGACGCCCTGACCGAGCCCTGTGACGAAGGCCTGCGGACGGCCGGGCGCGCCATTCTCGTCCGGGCAGACGACCACGAGGAACGGTGCGTCGTTCAGTGGGATGAAAGCTTGGGCGCCGAGCGGGTGACGCTCGACGAGGTTCAAGCGGAGCGGCAAGGCGTAGGGGTCGGCCTCGACGGCACCGATCACCACCTGCCCGTCCGGGTCCGCGACGGCCACCGGCGCGAGGTCGTGGAAGCGGCGGGCCTTGCCGGCGTTCATCGGTCGCGGGGCGACGGCCGCCTTGTCGATCACCGTGCCGAAGGGCGCGAAGGCCTCCCGCGTCAGGGGCTCGATGGAGATCTGCCGCCCGCTCATCGAGACCCCCCGAACGGCGCGAGCGCCGCGTGCCGGTTCACGTCCTTGTAGAGCAGATACCGGAAGGGACCGGGGCCGCCCGCGTAGCAGGCCTGCGGGCAGAAGGCGCGCAGCCACAGGAAGTCGCCGGCCTCGACCTCGACCCAGTCGCGGTTGAGCCGGTAGACCGCCTTGCCCTCCAGCACGAACAGACCGTGCTCCATCACATGCGTCTCCTCGAACGGGATCGAGGCGCCGGGCCGCAGGGTGACGATATTGACGTGCATGTCGTGGCGCAGGTCCTCGGGCGGGACGAAGCGGGTGGTGGCCCAGGCGCCGTCCGTGTCGGGCATCGCCGTCGGGGCGACCTCGGATTCGTGGGTGACGAGGGCCGGCGGACAGGCGATGCCCTCGACGCGCGCGTAAGCCTTGCGGATCCAGTGGAAGCGGGCTGGCTCGGTTCCCTCGCCGCGCAGGCTCCAGGCCGCCCCCGGCGGCAAGTAGGCGTAGCTCCCGGGGCGCAGGGCATGCGCCTGTCCTTCGAGGACGAGACGGAGGCGGCCGCCGACCACGAACAGCACACCCTCGGCTCGGGCGTCGGGCTCCGGCCTCTCGCTGCCGCCGCCGGGCGCCACCTCCATCAGGTACTGCGCGAAGGTCTCGGAGAAGCCCGACAGGGGCCGCGACAGCATCCAGGCCCGGGTGCCGTCCCAGAACGGCAGGACGCTGGTGACGATGTCGCGCATCACCCCCTTCGGGATGACGGCGTAGGCCTCCGTGAACACCGCCCGGCCCGTCATCAGCGCCGTCTGGGAAGGCAGGCCGCCGCAGGGCGGATTGTAGGAGGAAGCGGTCATTGCGAGGGATTCCGGTGTCGCGAAGTCGGGCAGGGATCTCGGACCAAGTCCGGTTGATCCGTTCGGGGTGGCGGATCTGGACCGCGCTCAAGCGCCGCGCGGGCTTGGTGATCCGGCCTCCGCTTTGATCGGGCGGAGACCGGATCAGCGCCCGGCGTCTCTCAGCCAGGTCGCGATCACGCCGCGCTCCTCGTCGGTCATCTCGGTCACGTTGTTGGGCGGCATGTTGTGCGTCAGCACGACCTGCCGCCGGATCGCCTCGGCCTGACGGCCGATGGCCTCGGCGGTATCGAGATGAACGCCCTTCGGTGCGACGCCGATCCCGTCCCAGACCGGCTCGGCCGCGTGGCACATGGCGCAGCGCCCCGCGACGAGTTCGACGACGTGGTCCGGCGGCGCAGCGCGCCCGTGCCCGGCCGAGGCCAGGGCGACGGCCGGCGGGCCTTCGGCCTGCGGCGGCAGGCCCAGCAGCGAACGCCCGCCGGCGCTTCCGGCGACGGCGAGGACGAAGGCGGCGGCCAGGCCCACCGAGGCCGCGGCCCAGGCCCACCAGGGCGAGCGGGCGTGGTCGGCATGACGGACGTTGTAGAAGTAGCGGATCACCGCGCCCGAGGCGGTGACCAGCGCGACGATGAGCGGGATCGTCGCCTTGGAGTCGAACAGCATCGGATAGTGGTTCGCGATCATCATGAGGACGACCGGCAGGGTCAGGTAGTTGTTCTGCGCCGAGCGCTGCTTCGCCTGCTTGCCGAGGCTCGGATCCGGCCGCTCCCCGTTGAGCAGCGCGGCGACGACCTTGCGCTGGTTCGGGATGATGATGAAGAAGACGTTGCCGGCCATCCAGGTCGCCATCAGGGCGCCGGTATGGATCAGGGCCCCGCGGCCGCTGAACACCTGCGAGAAGCCGAAGGCGGAAAGCGTGATGGCGAGCAGCCCCACGGCGGCCAGGCCCGTCTCGCTCTCGCCGAGCTGCGAGCGGCAGATGCGATCGTAGACCAGCCAGCCGAGCGCCAGGGCCGCGATGCCGAGCGCCGCCGCGACCGGGGCCGACAGGTCCATCACCGCCGGGTCGACGAGGTAGAGGCGCGATTGCGCGTAGTAGATCCAGGCGAGCAGCACGAAGCCCGACAGCCACGTCGTGTAGGCCTGCCACTTGTGCCACGTGAGGTCCGGCGAGAGATGCTCCGGCGCGACGAAATACTTGCGCATCTCGTAGAAGCCGCCGCCATGCACCTGCCAGGCCGCGGCGCCTTCGCCGGCCGGGATCTCCGGCGTCCGCTTCAGCGAGGTGTCGAGATGCATGAAGAAGAACGACGAGCCGATCCAGGCCATCGCCGCAACGATGTGGAGCCAGCGCAGCAGCAGGCTCCCCCATTCCCAGACGAAGCTCTCCACGGCCGCTTCCTTCCCTGTCCGGCTGCGATCCTACCGCTGCGAGCGGGCTTGTATGCCCATCAAATTCCTTGCCAGTTCTCGAAATTTTCGTGAAATCCGGTGGAAGTCACGGCAGGCTGCGGGGCGCGGAGGGGGGATGCTGTCTCTGGAGAGTGTCCGCATCTTCATGCGCGCGGCGGAGACCGGCAGCTTCTCGGCGGCGGGCCGCTCGCTGCGTCTGTCCGCCTCGGTGATCAGCTACCGCGTCCAGACGCTGGAGGAGCATCTCGGCTGTCTGCTGCTGACCCGCACGACGCGGCGGATGAACCTGACGGAAGCCGGCCGCGTCTTCTACGACCGCTGCCTCGACATCGCCGCCTCCGTGGAGCGGGCGGAGAAGAGCGTCGAGACCCAGGGCGCCGCGCCGCGCGGGACGCTGAAGGTCACCGCCCCGCTGAGCCTGGGCCGGCGCGTCGTGGCGCCGCTGATCCCCGCCTTCCGCGAGCGCCATCCGGAGACCGACGTCCACCTCCGGCTGTCCGATCACCTGCTCGACCTCGTGCAGGAGGCGGTCGACGTGGCGGTCCGTCTCGCGCAGATGCGCGACTCGACGTTCACCCTGCGCAAGGTGGCCGATGTCGAGCGGATCCTGTGCGCGTCGCCGGACTATCTCGCCGAGCATTCCGCCCCCGAGAGCCCGGCCGAACTCATCGATCATTCCTGCCTGCTGCTGCGCTTTCCGGGCTCGGAACAGTTCCGCTGGAGCTTGCGCGACGGCGACGAGATCGTGACGCTGCCGGTCTCCGGGCGCATCGACGCGGACGACGGCGACGTGCTGACCGAATGGGCGATCCAGGGGCAGGGCGTCGTCCTCAAGCCCGTCTTCGAGGTGGCGCCCTACCTCGCCGACGGCCGCCTCGTGCCGGTCCTGCCGCGGACCCCGCCGCTCCCCGTCACACTCGGCGTGGTCTATCCGTCGCGAAAAATGCTGCCCAATCGTGCCAAGACCTTCGTCGAGATGACGACGGAGGCCCTGCGCGCCCATGTCGGCGCCCAGCTCGACCTGATCGGCCGGCGCCTGACGCGGTAGGATCCCGGAGCCGGGGGCCGCTCGCGCGCGGATCAGCCCGCCGACGGCAGCCGGTCCTTCAGGCGCAGCCACGCGATCCGCTCGATCTGGCGCAGCGCCTCCTGGAACTCCTGCTCGGGCTCGTTGCGCAGCCGCGCCTCGAACGCCGCCAGGATCGCCTCCCGGCTGCTGCCCTTGATGGCCATGACGAAGGGCAGGTCGAAGCGCGCGCGGTAGGCCGCGTTCAGCCGCTCGAACCGTGCCAGCTCCTCGGCCGGGAGCGCGCCGAGGCCGGCGCTGCCCTGCTCGGCGGTGGAGGCCTGCGTCAACTGCCCGGCCTGGGCGAGCCGTCCGGCGAGTTCGGGATGGGCGCGGATGAGGGCGCGCTGCCGCTCGGCGGGGAGGCCGCGCAGGGCGGCGACGAAGGCGGCATGGAGTCCCTCCGCGCTGTCCTCGCGGGCGGTCAGGCCGGCCTGCCACGCCCGGAGCGCGATCTCCGGCGTGTCCTCGAAGACGTCGCCGAAGCGGGTGAGGAACTGCGCCGCGCTCATGGTGCTCGGGCGCAGGGCCTCGGCCGGGTGCCGCGCCGTCCAGTGGCGGGCGATGTCGATGCGGCGCGCCAGCCAGACGCCGTCATGGGCAGCGACGTGGTCGAGGAAGCGCGACAGGGCGGCGATGCGCCCGGGCCTCCCGACCAGACGGCAGTGCAGGCCCACCGACATCATCTTCGGCGCGGTCGCGCCTTCCGCGTAGAGCGCGTCGAAGCTGTCGCGCAGGTAGGCGAAGAAGTGCTCGCCGGTATTGAAGCCCTGCGCGGTGGCGAAGCGCATGTCGTTCGCGTCGAGGGTGTAGGGCACGACGAGGCCGGTGCCGGCCCGCCCGTAGAGCCAGTAGGGCAGGTCGTCGGCGTAGGAATCGGCGAGATAGGCGAAGCTCCGTTCCAGGCCGAGTTCCAGCGTGTTGACGGAGGAGCGGCCGGTGTACCAGCCGAGGGGGCGCTCGCCCGTCACCGCCTCGTGCAGGCGGATCGCCGCATCCATCTGCGCCGCCTCCTCCGCGCGCGGCATGTCACGGTAGTCGATCCATTTGAGGCCGTGGCTGGCGATCTCCCATTCCGCCTCCCGCATCGCGGCCACCGCCTCCGGGTTGCGCGCGAGCGCCGTGGCGACGCCGAACACCGTCACCGGCACGCGGCGTTCCGTGAGCAGCCGCCACAGCCGCCAGAAGCCGGCGCGGGAGCCGTACTCGTAGAGCGACTCCATGTTCATGTGGCGCTGGCCCGGCCAGGGCGCCGCGCCGACGATCTCGGAGAGGAACGCCTCGGAGGCGGCGTCCCCGTGCAGGATGCAGTTCTCGCCCCCCTCCTCGTAGTTGAGCACGATCTGCACGGCGATCCGGGCACCGCCGGGCCACTCCGCCCGCGGCGGCGTGCGGCCGTACCCGATCATGTCGCGGGAGGTGTGCATCGGTGATCCCCGGGTCTGCCGCGCAGGTCTTGCGCGGATGGTTGCGGAGGCGCCGACGATAGCGCCGGGCAATTCCGACGATCTGTCGGACTTTTTCAAAGCTGCTCCCGAAAATCCGGGATGGTGCGCGCAGCCCGATCTGCAAGGGTTGGGAGAAGCGTCACGGGGCCGGTCATCGCCGGGCTGCCGGGGTCGCGGTCGCCCGACGGCTTCGGAGGAACCTCATGTCCGTCGCACCATCTGCCGCGCCGCCCGCGGATGCCAGACGGCTCACCACGCACGTGCTCGACACGGCCGCCGGACGCCCGGCGGCGGGGCTGACCCTTCATCTGCTGCGCATCGAGGGCGATTCCCGCATACCTCTCAAGACGGTCGCGACCAATGCCGACGGACGCTGCGACGCGCCCCTCCTCGCGGGCGACGCGATGGAGCCCGGCACCTACGAAATCGCCTTCGAGGTCGGCGCCTACTTCGCCCGCTCCGATGGCACCCCTCCGTCGTTTCTCGACATCGTGCCCGTGCGGTTCCGGATCGCGCCCGAAGGCCCGGACGCCCCCGTTCATCTCCATGTCCCGCTCCTGATCGCCCCCTACGGCTACAGCACCTATCGCGGAAGCTGAGCCTTAGTCGCTTCCAAGTCGCCCGGCCCGGCGGCGGCGCGCGCGACGCGGAGCCGGTCCCGCGCGGTGAGCGCACCGCGCAGGATCGAGGCGTATCCGGTGCAGCGGCAGAGATTGCCGGCGAGCGCGGCCCGGATCTCCGCCTCGCCCACCTCCGACGCGCGGCCGAGCAGGGCGGCCAGCGCGAGGACGAAGCCCGGTGCGCAGTAGCCGCACTGGAACGCGTTCTCGTCGATTAGGGCCGCGCGCACGATCGCGACGTCCGAGCTCGCTTCGGGGTGGTCGGCGGTGACGATCTCGGCCCCGTCCAGGCGATAGCCCATGACGAGGCAGGCGTTGACCGGCCGCCCGTCCATCAGCACCGTGCAGGCGCCGCAGCGTCCGATCCGGCAGCCGGGCTTGGCCGCCGTGAGCCCGTGATCCTCGCGCAGGATGTCGAGCAGGCTCCGGGCGGGATCGTCGGGCGGGGCGACGTCGCGCCCGTTCAGGCGGAAGCGCGGCGGGCTCATGCGACGGCCCCCGTCGCGAGCGCCTGCAGGATGGTTTCGGGCGAGAACGGCGCGGCGACGGGCCAGTGGCCGATCGCGTCGGCCACTGCCGCGGCGATGGCCGGGGTCACCGCGCCGATGCCGAGTTCGCCGACCCCGCGCGGGCCGTAGGGGTCGCCGGGGTCGAGATCCTCCAGAGCGAGGACGCGGCTCTCCTCCGGCGCGTCGGCGATCGTCGGCATCAGGTAGCCGTCGAGGTTCGACGCCCCGTAGCGCCCCGCCTCCATCCACGCATCCTCGGTGAGGGTGAAGCCGACGCCCTGCACGCCTCCGCCCTCGATCTGGCCGAGATAGGCGGCGGCGTCGAGCACCGGACCGGCCGCCGTGTGCTGGTGCAGGTCAAGCACGCGGACCTGCCCGGTCACGCGGTCCACGGCGACGCGGGCCAGGGTCGCGCCGAAGGCGAAGAGGTAGCGGGCGTTGCCGGCCGCGTAGTCGGCCTTGGGAAATTCGAATGCGGCGTGCGCGCGCGGCAGCGCCTCCGATGCGAGCCCGGCGGCGAGTTCGGCGAATCCGAGGAGCGGACGCCCGCTGTTCGAGCGCGCGTCGCGGATGCCGCCGGGGCCGAGCGCGAGGCTGCTCGCGCCGTCCGCCGCCCGGCCGAGGCGGCGCGCCGCCGCGTCGAGGAGGGCGCGGGTGAAGGCGGGCCCCGCCCGCCGGGCGCCCTCCCACACCACGAAGGTGCCGCGCGAAGCCGTGGTGGAGCCTGAATCCGGGCTGCGCCCGGTATCGCCGGTCACGGGGCGGATATCGGCGCGATCGACGCCGAGGCGCGCGGCGACGGCGCTGCGGATCGCCGCCTGCAGCCCTTGGCCGATCTCGTCGAGGCCGTAGAGCGCCTCGATCGCGCCGTCGGGCGCGAGCCGCAACGCGACGGCGGCGCGGTCCTCCGGCAGCGAGCCGAGCCCGTTGCCCTGATAGTTGAGCGCGAGCCCGACGCCGGTCGGGGCCCCTGCCGGCTCCGAGGCCGTGGACCAGAGCGGGCTCGCCGCGGCGGCGTCGAGCATCGCGGCGAGGCGCTCGCTCGGGCCTACCGCCTGGCCGAAGAAGCCAGGGCTGCCGGGCGGGCGCAGGTTGCGGCGGCGCAGTTCGACCGGATCGCAGCCCACGGCCTCCGCGAGGCGGCCGATCTGGCACTCGATCGCGAAGGTCATCTCGTTGGCGCCGAAGCCGCGGAAGGCGCCGCAGGTGCCGTTGTTGGTCGCCACCAGCCGGGCCACGCCCTCGACGTTCGGAACGACGTAGGGGCCGCAGCAATGCTCCAGCGCCGTCTCGATCACCGCGGGGCTCAGGGACGCGTAGGCACCGCCATCCGCGGTCAGATCGGCCGAGATGGCGATGAGCCGGCCCTGCGCGTCGCAGCCGGTGCGCATGCGGATGCGCATCGGGTTGCGCTTGACGCCGGCCGCCACCGATTCCGCCCGGTCGAGGTGGAGCCGCACGGGGCGCCCGGTCTTCACCGCGAGGAGTGCCAGCGCGGGTTGCACGGTCAATTCGTCCTTGCCGCCGAAGGCGCCCCCGGTGGGGCTGGTGACGACCCGGACCCGCGATTCCGGCCAGCCGAGGATGCGCGCGATCTGGAGCCGGTCGCGGGCGCCGTGCTGTCCGCCGGCGCGGATCGTCAGGCTGCCGTCGGCCTCGATCATCGCCCAGCCGCCCTCGGTCTCGAGGAAGCCGTGCATCTGCCGCGGCGTGACGTAGGTGTCCTCGACCACGTGGGCGCAGGCTGCGAACGCCGCCTCGGCGTCCCCGCGCGCCACGCGCACCTCACGGCGCAGGTTGCCCTCAGGATGGAGCCGCGGCGCGTCGGGGGCGAGCGCCGCCTCCGGGGTATCGAGGACGGGCAGCGGCGCGTAGTCGACGCGGATCAGGGCGAGGGCGGCGTTGGCCGTGGCCGCGTCCAAGGCGGCCACGGCGGCGACGGCGTCGCCGACATAGCGCACGCACTCGCCGCAGAGGGCGGGCTGGTCCTGCAGCATGATCCCGTAGGCATTGAGCCCCGGCACGTCGCGATGGGTCACCACGGCGGCGACGCCGGGCAGCGCCTCGGCCGCCGCGGTGTCGATCGACAGGATGCGGGCGTGCGGCCGGCCGGCGCGCAGGATACGGCCGACGAGCATGCCGGGCTCCCGCGCGTCGGTGAGATAGGCGAGCCGCCCGTGGACCTTGTCGGCGATGTCCGGGCGCCTGTGCCACCCCGCCGGATCGGCCTTCCGCGCGATCACCCGCTCGCCCGCCGGCGACGGCGCGGCGACGGGCCGGTGCCGGGAGCGACCTCGTGTGGCGGGAAGGGCTCCGATCCCGCCGAGCCCGGCGACGAGGGCGTTCGCCGCCGCGAGGCGACGGTAGCGGCCGCTGCGCAGGCGATCGTCCGGTGCCTCGATCTCGGCCAGGAGCGCGGCGTGGAGGGCCACCCAGTCGATCGATTCAAGCGGCCGGCCTGTGAGGAGGGCTTCGGTGCGGGGCAGGCGCTGCGGGCGCACCGGGCCGCCCCCGACCGCGAGGCGGGCCGCGCCGACCCCGCCGCCGTCGAGGGGAAGCAGGCCGGCGACGCCGACGGCGCTCGGGCTGAACGCCGCCCGCAGGCCCACCTTGCGCAGCGTCGCGGGTGACCCTTTCGGCTGCGTCGGGACCGTCACGGCAAGGATGAGGCTCGCGGGCTCGGGGGCCTGCCCGAGCCAGTCCGCGAGCGCCACCCACCGTCCTCCCGCTGGCGTCAGGAGGTCGAGGCCGGCGTCGAGGGCGAGCAGGCCGGGCAGGCCACAGCCCATGCGCCCCGCGATGTTGCCGCCGAGGCTCGCCAGCGTGCGAACGGCCGGCGCGGCGACGGTCCGCACCGCTCGGGCCAGAAGCGGCGCGAGCCGGGCGACGCTCGCGTCCGCCTCGATCTCCGCGAGCGGCGTGGCGGCGCCGATGCGCAGACCATCGCTCGACGCGGCGATGCCGCGCAGATCGGGCAGGTCCGACAGGTCGATGAGCAGAGCGGGGCGCGCCGCGCCGGCTGCCCAGTCGAGCTGGAGCGCGGTGGCACCCGCAGCCACCCGGGCCTCCCCGCCGTGCCGGGCCAGGGCCGCGAGCGCCTCCTCGGCGTCGCGCGGCCGCAGGACGTGCAAGGGGGGTCGGCTCATGCCGTCGCGGTCTCCGCGTCCCAGAACGCGGCCTGGAGCGCGGCGGCCTCCTCGGCCAGCAACGGGCCGATCACCTCCACGGTGCGCTGCCCGGCCGCGAACACGGTGCGGCAGGGCAGGTCGAGGGTTGGGTTCTCGGCGTGGGCGCCGGTCTGGGCCTTCAGATCGCGCTCGCTCTGGCCATAGACCACGCGGCCGATCCCGGCCCAGTAGATCGCCCCCGAACACATCGCGCAGGGCTCGGCCGAGCTGTAGAGGGTGCAGCGAGCCAGGATCTCCGGCCCGTGCGCCCGCGAGGCCCGGCTGGCGAGCAGGCGCTCGGCATGGGCCGTCATGTCCCGGCCCTCCGCCGTGAAGCCATTGCCCTGCTCCATCAGCACCGCGCCGTCCGGGCCGACGAGGATGGCACCGAAGGGGTGGTCGCCGCCCGCGCGGGCTGCGCGGGCGACGTCGAAGGCGCGGCGCAGGTAGGTTTCGTGATCCGGGGTCTCAAGCATGGATGGGCTGTTTCGCTCAGCGTTCGGATTTCGGGAGGGACCAGGGGACGAGCCGCGCCTGCAGCCAGCCGACCAGCCGGAACAGGACGAGGCTGATCGCCACCAGCACGACGAGGCCGGCGAAAGCGGTCGGGATCCGGAAGTTCGAGGTCGAGAAGGCGATGAAGAAGCCGAGGCCCTTCTCCGCGGCGACGAACTCGGCGACCACCGCGCCGACGACGGCCAGCGTCGTCGAGACCTTGAGGGCGGAGAACACGTGCGGCAGCGCGAAGGGCAGCCGCACGTGCAGGATTTCCCGGGCGCGGCCGGCGCGGAGCGCCCGCGACAGCTCGATCAACTCCTCCGGCGTGGCCTGTAGGCCCGTCACCGTCGCGACGAGGATGGGGAAGAAGGTGATCAGAAAGGTGATCACGACCCGCGGCAGGTCCGAGGCGCCGAGGGTGACCACGATGATCGGCGCCACGGCGACGATCGGGGTGGACTGCACCACCACGAGGATCGGGTAGAGGGTCCGGCGCAGGAAGCGCGAGGTCGCGATGCCGACCGCGAGCGGCACCGAGACGGCCACGGCGAGGGCGTAGCCCATCAGCGCCACCCGCAGGGTGGCAAGGACGTGCCCGATCCAGGAGTCGAGCGGCGTCGCCGTGAGCGCGGTCAGGATCGCGCTCGGCGCCGGCAGCAGGAAGGAGGGTAGGGCGAGGAGGCGGCAGGCCGCCTCCCACAGGCCGATCAGCGCCAGGAAGGCGAGCGGCGGCGCGAGCCGGTCGAACACCGCCCGGCGGCGCGCGGCCGCCGGGCTCAGAAACCGCGTGCCGACGAGCACCGGCGCGGCGCGGGCCGGATCGGACGCGGCCTCAGGCAGCGACGGGACGGCTGAAGAGGCGTCCGCGGATGTGGTTTGCGAGATCATGGAAGGCCGGGTCCGACAGTGTCGCCAGAGTGCGGGGCCGCGGCAGCGGCACGGGGAGGATCTCGCGGACGCGGCCGGGACGGCCCGTCATCACGACGACGCGGTCGGCGAGCAGCAGCGCCTCGGGGATCGCGTGGGTGATGAACAGCACGGTCTTGGGCCGGTCGGCCCAGATCCGCAGCAGTTCGAAGCTCATCTCGTCGCGTGTCAGCGCGTCGAGAGCCGAGAACGGCTCGTCCATCAGCAGGATGTCGGGATCGAGGAGCAGGGCACGGGCGATGCCGACGCGCTGCTGCATCCCGCCCGAGAGTTCATCCGGCCGCCGCCCGGCGAAGTCGGCGAGGCCGACCAGATCGAGGAGTTCGCGGGCGCGCTCCCGCTCGACCGGCGTCACGCGCCCGTACTTGTGGCGCATCGGGAAGGTGACGTTGCTCAGGACGTCGAACCACGGGAGCAGCGTCGGCTTCTGGAAGACGATGCCGATGTCGTCGCGCGGCTCGGTGACGGGGGTGTCGAAGATCTCGACTCGGCCCGCGGTCGGCCGGATCAGCCCCGCCAGAAGCCGCAGCAGGGTGGACTTGCCGCAGCCCGAGGGGCCGAGCACGGCCACGAATTCATGACGTCCGATGTCGAAGGACAGGCCGTCGAGCGCTGTCACCGCGCGCCCGTCCGCGCCGGGGAAGCGCTGCCCGACGTCGCGGAAGCGGATGGCCGGCCGGTCGGCGCCGCTCATCGCTCGGCCTTCTTCGCGCCGGCAGCAGCGCCGGGCAGGAAGGCTCCGGTGACGGCTCGGCCGGGGTCGAACGACCCGACGGCGAGGCCCTGCGATTCGGCGACCCATTTCCAGGTGGTCGCGAGCAGCCCCGGCTCGAACACGCCCATCCCGTCGCGCGCGCTGATTGGGTTGACGATGAGCGGGATCGAGGCGGTCCACTCCTCGGCGGCGCGCCCGGCATCGACCTCAGGCACGGCTGCCTTCAGGGCCTTGGCCGCCGCCATCGGGTCGGCGATGGCCATCTCGGTCGCCCGGTTGTAGGCAGTGATGAACTTGCGCACGGTCTCGGGCCGCTGCGCCAGCATCCGGTCGGAGGCGAACAGCGAGAGACCGTAGCCGTCGTAGCCGAATTCCGACCAGGGCAGCGCCTTGAAGGTCTTGCCGGCCTCCTTGAGCGGACCGGTGAAGGCGGGGGCGACCGTGAGCCAGTTGATGGTCGCCGCGACCTTGCCGGTGGCGAGCATCGGCGCGAGCGCCCCGGGATCGACCTTCAGCAGCTTGACCGCGTCCGCCGACACGCCGTTGGCCTTGAGGACGAGAGGCCAGGCGACGTTCGAGGAAGAGAAGGTCGCCGTCGCGACAGTCTTGCCGGACAGGTCCTTGAGGCTCGCGATGCCGGAGTCGGCGGTGGTGAAGATCGCGTCCGGCTGCTTGGTGTAGATCGCCATCACGGCGGTGACGGGCACGCCGCCCTGAGCCTTGGCCTGGAGCAGGGCGGCGAGGCCGCCGGTGCCGATGTCGGCGGCTCCCGTGCCGAGCTTCGTCACGACGTCGCTCGAACCGCGGCCCGACTGCACGGTGACGTCGAGGCCCTGCTCCTTGAACAGACCATTCTGGACACCGAGATAGATCGCCGCCTTGTCGCCGGCCGGCAGCCAGTCGATCAGGAAGGTGACCGGCTCGGCCGCGGCCGCCGGAGCCGGAACGAAGGGCAGGGCGAGGAGGCCGACAGAGAGCCGGAATGCGGCGCAGGCGCGGGTGAGGGATCTCATCGGGGCTCGGGCTCTCGGAGGGGATCGGAAGCGGCAGGGACCGTTCGCGGCACGGACGGATGCGCAAGCGACGTGCCAGGGGCGAGGACGGGCAGCAGCACCTCGGCCAGGCGTCGGGCGCCGATCGTTGGGGGCGTGGCCGGTCGCGAGCGCGACCCGGACCGCACCCGGCACCAGGGCGCACATCCGGTCCTGTACGGCCGGCACCGCGGGGCGGTCGTGCATCGCCGCGACGGGAGAGGCGCGGCACCCAGCCGAAGCGTTCGGGCGTGCGATGCGCGCAGACGACCGGGCCACGCTGCGGCGTGAGGCGCGCGGCCGCCGCCCGCGCCGCGGTCTCCGGGCGATCGTGGAAGAAAATCGCCCGCGCCGCCTTCGGGCACCCAGCTCTCCGCGCGGTCGTGCGACCACAGGAGGCGCGGACCGATCCCAGCCGCATCGGGATGCTGCGGGAGCATCGCTGCGATGACCTGCGCGAAGCGCTAGCCGCCTGGCAGCATTGTGCCGGCAATGTAGGCGATGCGCGCGACCCGCTCGGGAGCGGCCTCGGCCACGACGGCTGCGAGGCTCGCCGGGTACCCGAAACGGGCCAGCGCCGCCGCGACGGGGCCGATCGAGCGCCCGGGCGAGACGTCGCCTGCCGGCGTGGCGTCACCGCCGTCGTCCGGCGGGTCCATCGGACCGGGGTCACGCCGGGCGCGGCGAGGTGCGGGCTCAGCCGTTCCCAGATCCAGGCGCCCGCCCAGGCACCGTGGATCAGCACGGCCGCGGGGCCGGTTTCACGCTCAGGCTGCCGCGTAGGTGCGGCGGTACATCGCCTGGAGATGGCCCTCGACGGTGACCTCGGGATAGCGCGGCGTCTCGCCCGGGCCGAGGCAGCCCGGCAGGCAGGCGACCGTGTGATCCGGGTTGCCGACGAAGAAGAACGGCACCGAGTACCGCTCGCGCCCCGACGCGTTCACCACCCGGTGCATCGTCGAGCGGTAGCGGTCGTTGGTCCAGCGGGCGATCATGTCACCGAGGTTCACCACGAAGGTTCCGGGAATCGGGTCGGCGTGGATCCAGCCACCATCCGGCGCCTGGACCTGCAGCCCGCCGACCGAGTCCTGGAGGAGCAGGGTGAGCCCGCCGAAATCGGTGTGGGCGCCCGCCCCCTTTTCGTTCGGCGCGGCGTCGTGCGGCTGGGGCGGGTAACGCAGCAGGCGCAACGTCGCGAGCGGATCGCGGCAGAAGGCGTCGAAGTGGTTCTCGGGCAGGTCGAGCGAGAGGGCGAGCCCTCGCATCAGGCGCTCGCCGAGATCGAGCATCGCGGCGAAGTAGGCCCGCATCGTCGGGCGGAAGCCGGGCAGGTCGGTGGGCCACAGGTTCGCACCCTGGTTGAAGCGGCGGGCGACGACGCGCGGATCGTCGGGAGGCAGTTCGGGGCCGATGTAGAATCCCTCCTTGAGGTCCGGCGGGGCGCCGGCCTCCAGCGTCTGCCCGCGCAGAGCCTCGTAGCCCCGGTTGCAGGGGGAGTGCGCCTTGTCGACGACGGCCTTCGCGACCTGACCCTGCGCGAAGAAGCCCCGCGCCTCGGCGAAGACGGCCTCGATCAGCCCGGCTGGGATGCCGTGGTCGGCGCAGTAGAAGAAGCCGCTGGCGCGGCAAGCCTCGCCCAGCGCCGCGCCGACCGCGGCGCGGCGGCGGGGATCGGCGGCCGACAGGTCGGCCACCGAGATGACGGGCAGGGCCGCTCCGGAGATGCGGACGGCATGAAGGCTTGCGGACATCGTGATCTCCCGGCGTGGCCGATGAAGATGGTCTAGGCAGTCGGGAGCGGCCGAAAAAGCCGAGAGTTTTGCCTGGGCCGATGCCGGAACGGCATCACGCCTCCCGGGCGGTCGCCGCCCCTCACCCGTGCCCCACCGTGCCGAAGCGCAGCCCCTTCTCCTTGATCCAGCGCCGGTAGACGACCGACGACTTGTCGGCCCGCGTCGGGATCTCGTGGCGGGGCTCCAGCGGCAGCCTCAGGGGGCGCTGGTTCTCCACGATGATGCGGTCCTGCAGGAAGATCACCTGCTCGAAGTTCAGCAGCGCGGTGTCGGTCGAGGCGGTGTCAACGAGGTACATCACCGGCTGGGCCCGGCACAGTTCCTCCTCCATCGGCTGGATGAACAGGGCGATCGCATCGAGGCGGTGCGGCGCGCTCGGACAGACCCGGTAGAGCATCACCACGAAGGGCGAGGGCACCCGGTAGGTCAGGCGGACGAAGTCGCCCGCCGTCTCGGTCGCGGCGATGCGGGGTTGGAAGAAGCTGCAATTCGTCGCCCAGACCTCGTCCACGTCGCGGCGGATCTCGGAGGCGTAGGCCGGCACCTCGGTATGCGGCTCGGCGCCGAGGATGTCGGTGTGGACGAAGGGGAAGTGGGCCATGTCGAGGAAGTTCTCGACCACGCGCGGGCCGGAGGTGCGCATCTTCACCCAGCCGCAGGGAACGTGGCGGCGATCCGCCTCGTCGGCCTCGTGGATCGCGACCACGTCGCGGTTCGGGTGCCCCAGGGTGGTCCAGAGGCATCCGTAGCGCTCGCGCACCGGAAGCGGCGGTCCGAACCCGTCGGCCAGGCGCTCGCGCACGCGGGGCCTGCCGTCCGGCAGCCGGTCGCAGACGATGTCCTGGCCGAGCAGCCGCGTGACGACGGGAGCCGCGGTGACCGCGGTCGCGGTCTCGACGGCGTACCATTCGTCCAGGGCCACCCGGTCGTCGGTCTTCATGGGCGCGCTCCTCAGTGGCCCGGTCCCGTCCACTGGACGGAGCCGGTCTCGTTCTCGGCGAGCCACGCCGCGCGGCGTTTGAAAAGGCCCGGGGCGAGGCCGCGGACATGGTCGATCAGGGCACGTAGGTCGGCGGTCTTGAGGCGGCCGTCCTCGACCACGACCACGCCGTCGACCATGGTCAGGTCGACATCCGAACCCCGCACCGCGTGGACGAGGTTGTGCTGGAGGTTGAACCATGGGCCGTCGCCGTAGAGCGGCGTCATCCGCGGCGTGTCGGTGCGGATCGCGATCAGGTCGGCGCGCTTGCCCGGTTCGAGGGAGCCGATCTCACCGTCGAGCCCGAGCGCCTTGGCGCCCAGAATCGTTCCCATGCGCAGGGCTTCCCAGGAATCAAGGGCGGCCGCGTCGAGGTTCTTGAGCTTGCCGAGCAGCGAGGCGGCCTTCATCTCCTCGAACACGTCGAGGTTGTTGTTCTCCTTCTCGCCGTCCGTTCCGAGGCCGACCGCGACGCCGGCCTTCAGCATCGCCTCGACCGGGGCAATGCCGCTCGCAAGCTTCATGTTGCTCACCGGGTTGTGCGCCACCGCCACGCCGCGAGCGGCGATCAGCTCGATCTCGGCGGCGTCGAGCCAGACCGCGTGGGCGATGAGCGCGTGCGGCGTTTCGAAGAAGCCGAGCCGGTCGAGGGCAAACATCGCCCGACAGCCGTAGCGTTGCCCGAACTCGGCGACCTCGACCTCGGCCTCGCTGCAATGGGTGTGGAACCCGGTGCGATGGCGCTGGGCCATCTCGATGGCGCGTCGCTGCCCGGCCTCGTCGGCGTAGAACAGGTGCTCCAGCCCGACCCAGACATTGATGCGCCCGTTCGCGCTGCCGTGCCGGCTCTCGATCAGCGCCTCGTTGTCGTCGAGGCGGTCGAAATAGTCGTAGTCGGGGTGCTCGCCGACATAGGGCACGCAGACGAGGCGGTTGCCCAGGGTCTCGGCGGCCCGCGCGCTGCCCTCCATGAAGCGCCACATGTCGAGCATCGTCGTGCTACCGGAGAGGAGCCCTTCCGCGTAGCAGAGCCAGGAGGCGGCCTCCGCCTCCTCGGGGCGCAGCAGCCGGTGCATCGGGTTGATGTGCAGCCGCAGCCAGTCCCAGACCGGGAGATGTTCGGCGGTGCCGCGCAGGAAGCCCGAATGCATGTGCGCGTTGACGAGGCCCGGCATCAGCAGCCGGTCGGGCATGCGCACGACCGCCGCGCCCGGATTCGCGGCGGTGATAGCCTCGCGGGGGCCGACCGCGCCGATCCGGCTCCCCTGGATGAGGACGGCGCCGTCGGTGAGGACGCGATTGTCCGGGTCCATCGTCAGGACGAGGTCGGCGGCGAGGATACGATCGGCGCTCATGTCGGGCTCATCCTGCGGCATTCCGGATCAGGTCGGCGGCGCGCTCGGCGATCATCACCACGGCGGCCTGCGTGTTGCCGGTCGGGATCACCGGGATCACCGAGGCGTCGGCGATGCGCAGGCCCGTCAGGCCATGCAGGGTCAGGGCCGGATCGACCACGGCGGCCGGGCCGGTGCCCATCGCGCAGGTGCCGCAGGTGTGGAAGAAGGTCGAGCAGGCCTGCGCCACGAAGGCGTCGGCCTCGGATCGGCCGAGTCGCCGGGCCGGGGTCAGCGGCACGGCGCCGAGGTCGCGGAAGGCCGCCGTGCCGGCGAGATCGAGGATCGTCTCGATGGCGCAGGTCAGCGCGGCGCGGTCGGCGGGCTCGGCGAGGAAATTCGGCCGCAGCGTGATCGGGCCGTCCGGTTCGGCGCTCTCCAGCCGCAGGCTGCCGGTGCTGGTCGATCCCATCAGCCCCGGCGAGACGGCGAAGACCGGGCCGGAGAGGTCGGCGGTGGCGGCGATCTCGGGGCCGGCATGGGGGCCCTGGACCACGAAGGCATGGAGGTCGGGGGCAGGCAGGTCCGCGCGGCTGCGCCAGTTGAGCTGCGCCCCGCCGCCGTTGTCGCGCACGGGCCCCAGCGGCGCGCGAGCGGAAAAATTGATCCCCATCAGCAGAGGATGGTCCTGGAGGTTCTGCCCGATGCCTGGCAGGGCGTGGCGAAGGGGGATGCCGAGCCGGGCAAGGTCGGCCGGATCGCCGATGCCGGAGCGCATCAGCAGCGCGGGCGTGCCGATCGCGCCGAGCGTCAGCACCACCTCGTGGCGGGCGCGCACCTCGACGAGCCCGCGCGCGAGGCCGAGGCGCAGGCCGGTGCAGGTGCCGCCCGAGAGAAGCAGCCCGACGACGGTCGCGCCGGTGAGGACCGTCAGATTCGGGTCGTCCGCGAGCGGGCGGATGTAGCCGTCGACCACGCTCCAGCGCCGGGTGCCGCGCTTGTTCAGGTTGGCGAGCGCCGCCCCGGCATTGTCCGGCCCGTTGGCGTCGGCCAGCACCGGCATCCCGCACTCGGCGGCACCCGCGAGCAGGGCGGCGGCGACGGGGTGGGGATCGCGCGAGGTCTCAATGCGCAGCGGGCCGCCAGCGCCGCGCAGGGTCGTCTCGCCCCCTTCCCAATCCTCCGCCCGCTTGAAGTACGGGAGCACGGACGCGAAGTCCCAGCCCGTCGCCCCGGCGGCGGCCCAGCCGTCGTAGTCGGAGGGGTGGCCCCGGTTCCACAGCATGGCGTTGATGCTGCTCGATCCGCCGAGCACCCGCCCGCGCGGGATCGCGATGGCGCGGCCGGCCACCTCGCGCGCGGGCGCGTAGGCGTAGCCCCAATCGTAAGGACCGCCGAGAAGCCCGACCCAGGCTCCGGCATCGGCGATGGCGGGATCGGTCGTGTCCGGGGGTCCGGCTTCCACCAGCAGCACGGAGAACCCGGCCGCCGCGAGCCGGCCGGCGACGACGCAGCCGCCGCTGCCGGCCCCGGCCACGATCACGTCGTAGGCGGCTTCGAGCGCGTCGACGGCATCGCGCAGCATCGTCAGTTGTGCTCGCTCGGGCCCATGATGGTCACGCCCTCGCTCGCCTCCACGTGGCGCACGAAGATGTACTTGTCCTCGCGCCCGTCGCTGTGCTTGCGCCGGATGCCGGGCTGGACGGTGCCCGCCACCTTGGCGACGACGAGGTAGGGCGCCTCCGCCGCGAGTCCCTCGGCGCAGTGCCGCTCGAAGGCGTCGAGGTCGTGCACGGTGTAGGCGTGCTCCACCCCGGCGCCGCGGGCGATCGCCGCGAGGTCGACCCGCCCTCCCGCCGTGTGGGTCGGCGGGCCGCCGATCGACTGGTAGCACTGATTGTCCCAGACGACGACGAACAGGTTTCTCGGTCGCTCGTTGCCGAGCGTGGCGAGGATGCCGAGGTTGAACAGCAGCCCCCCGTCGGTGTCGAGCGAGACGATGCGCCGGTGCGGCAGCCCGGCGGCGAGGCCGAAGGCCTGGGGCGTGACGCAACCGAGCTGTTGCTGGAACAGGCTGGCGGCGCGCATGTGCGGCGCCGCATCGTACCACTCGTCCACGCTCCCCCCGAGGGAGAGGATTACGAGCTCGTTGCGCAGGCGCGCGGCGAGGCGCTGCATGCAGGCGTAGCGCGTCATCGACGGGCCGGGGGCTTCGGTCTCGCCGCTCATCGCACGATGCTCCCGCCGAGCGCCACCGCCGCGTGGTAATAGGAGGCGTAGGCCGAGGCGTAGGCGTCCGCGATGGCGGTCTCGATGGCGGCCTCCTCGCGCACCACCCGGTAGGGAATGCGCAGGGCCTGCAGCACCGGCTCCATGGTGATGCCGTGCGGGATCGCCCACCAGTTGTTCTCGCCGAGATCGCCCCGGTAGCTCATCAGCATCACCACCGGGATGCCGGCGCCGAGCCCCATGCGGGCGAGCGGCTCGACGGAGGCCCGCAGGCCGGAATTCTCCATCACCAGCACGGCGCGCTTGCCGGAGAGGAAGACGCCACCGCAGATCGCCGCGCCCTCGCCCTCGTTGGTGACCGGGATGGTGCGCAGGTCCGGATCCGCGTCGAGGGCCGGGTAGAGTTCCTTGAACAGGGAATCCGGCAGGTAGCAGACGATCGAGACGCCCGCCCGCTTCAGGCCGCGGATCACGGCGTCGACGGCTCCGGGGGTCATGGGGTGTTACGCTCCATCATGGGCAGCAGCTTCGACGGCCGAAGGTGTCCTGGATAGCCGCCGTTTTCCGGTCGGCGTGGTGCGCCTTGCGCAACACCACGGCCTCACGGCTCGCCCGCCTGCGCTGTCCCGGCCGTCTCGTCGTTCCTCGTGCCGAGGGGCCGAGCGAAGCGCCGCCTCGAAGCACGCCTGAACGGCCGATCGTGCGGCACGGCTTGGTTGGGATGGGCATCGCAGCCTGCTTCGAGGGCCGGCCCAGCGCTTGATCGTGAGACCCGTCCCCGGGTGCCGCAACAGCCCCGACAAACAGCGTCTCAGGCCGGGGTCAGACCCTCGACGGCGCGTGCCAGCATCGCCGCGAGCGCCGCGCCCGCCTCCGAAAGGCGGTCGCGGTTGCGCGCCAGGAGCACGAGCCGGCGCGGGCGCAGCTTCGGATCGCGCAGGGGCACGAAGACGAGGTGTCCCTGGGCGATCTCGGCCTCGACGCCGAGCCGGGCCTGGAGCGAAATTCCGGCGCCCGCACTCGCGAGCGCCACCATCGTCCCGATGGAGTTGGTGGTGACGCGCCGCCCCATCGGGGCCGAGGCGTCGGCCAGCGCCTCCTCGATCGCTGCGCCGAGGGTCAAGCTGGTGTCCGAGAGGATCACCGCATGCTGCGCGAGGTCGAACATCCGCAGGGCCTCGCGGCCCGCGAGCGGGTGCTCCGGGCGCATCAGAGCTCCGACCGGAACGGAGGCGGCCGCGAGGCGCTGCGCCCCCCGCGGGGCGCGCAGGTCGAAGCCGAGGGCGATCTCGCACTCGCCGTCGGCGAGCGCGGCGGCGGCGGCATCCGACCGCACCACCTGGACATCGACCGCGATGCCCGGATGCCGCTCCCAGAACGCACCCATCGCCGCCGGGAAGAGGCCGCGGGCGACGCTCTCGACCAGGGCCACGGAGACGGTGCCGCGGTGCAGGCCCTGCAACTCGCCCACTTCGGTGCAGGCTCGGCTCAGTTCGCCGAGGCTCAACCGCGCTCGGTAGAGCAGGAGCTCGCCCGCGCTGGTCAGGCGCAGGCGCTGTCGGGCGCGCTCGAACAGCTTGGTGCCGACATCCTGCTCGAGCTGGACGATGACGCGGCTGATCGAGGAGGGCGCGAGGTTGAGCGCACGGGCGACCTGCCGGATCGAGCCCGCGCGGGCGACGAGCTGAAAGTAGTGCAGCCGCGTCGAGACGAGTCCGAGGCGGTACGGGTCCATGGGCGGCTTTGTCCGACGATCAGGGGACGATCAGTGATAGTCCGGAATGCCCGGCATGGTGCGGAAGCCGGGGAGTGCCCGGACCCGGCGGTTCCACCGGCGCAGGGCGGGATAGGCCTCGTGGTCGATCCCGAAATCCCGGCTGAGGGCGAAGGCGGGAAACAGCGCGAGATCGGCGATCGTCGGCCCCGTGCCGGCGAACCAGGCCAACCCCGAGAACCCGCGCAAGACGAGATGGTCCTCCATGGCCCGGAAGGCCGCCCGCGCCCGGTTTTCGAGGTCCGGCCCGTCGCCCGGATGGTCGAACATCGCCGCGCGCCGCGCGAGGCTGGCCGCGTGCAGCTCGCGCGTCGCGAAGGCCAGCCACATCAGGGTTTCGCCGAAGGCCGCCGGCTCCTGGGGCAGCCACGTGCCGGCGGGGTCGTAGCGGCGGGCGAGGTAGGCGAGGATCGCCTCGGCCTCCCGCAGCACCACGCCGTCATCGACGAGGATCGGCAACGTGCCCAGGGGGTTGAGGTCGATCAACGGGGCTTTCGTCTGCTCGGCTCCCGGAACCATGTCGACCGCCACGGTCTCGCAGGCGAGGCCGAGCGCCCCGAGGAGGAGCCGGACCTTGTAGCCGTTCTCGTCGAGTTCGTAGTCGTAGAGGCGAAGGTTCACGGCGCGGCTCCCTCGATGCTCCGTCGGAGGGCGAGGCATGCGACGGCGAGGCGGGAGAGGTCGATCGCCGGCTCTCCGGGCAGGGCCGGCACCACGACATGCGCCGCGCTCGCATCCGCGGCGAGCGGCTGCACCGCGACGAGGACAGGCGAGCCGCCGAGATCGACCCGTGCGAGCCCGTCGGCCCAGGCGCCGCCGAGCGCCGCCGCGAGGCGGGCGGCGGGCGCGTCGAGGTAGAGGCTGCGCAGGGGTGAGACGGCCTCCTTCTCACGCTCCGGCGCGGTCTCCGACGCCTCGGCCGGCGTCCCCCAGCGGACCCAGATCAGCCCGGCCCGCTCGCGGCACGGATAGGTCCGCGTCCGGATCATCGGGCTGACCTCCAGATCCGGATGGGCCGGAATGTAGCGGCACTGGCCGGCCGCGTCGTAGCGCCAGCCGTGATAGAGGCAGGCGATGTGATCGCCGCGCACGAAGCCGAAGCTCAGGCGCATGCCGCGGTGCGGGCAGCGATCCTCCCAGACATGCACGGCGCCCGCTGCGTCGCGCCAGACCACGAGTTCGTGGCCGAACAGGCGCGTGCCCGCCGAGGTCGAAGGTTCGATGTCGGCGCCGAGCGCGACCGCGTACCAACCGTCCGGCTCATCCATCGTCGTGCTCCCGCTCCAAGGTGGCGTTTCCGCTCGCATCCGTGTCGCGCCGCTCGATCCCGTGGACCAGGCAATCCATGGGTCCGAGGCTGCAGGCCATCTCGAAGGCATCGATGAAATCGCGCTGGCCCGCGACCGTGACGACCATCCGGTCGGGCGTCGCCGCGCCCCAGGTCGGAGCGAGGTCGAGGAGTCGCGCCCGGTGCTCCGCGAACGCCCGGAAGCTCGCGGGCCGGAACCGGCCGGTAAAGGTCATGACGGTCGCTCTCCGCATGAACGTCCCTTCCGACCCGCGGTCGCCTCATTCCGCGGCACTTCCGCGACCTGCTTAAGGCTTCATCAGTTTGTCGCGCAAGTCCATGTCGATCCACATTTGTCCACTTCGGCGTTGTTGCGTTCAGCGCATCGGGCCGGTCGAAATTTCGCGGCTATGCGGGACAGTTCGAAGTGGACACGCTTGTCGGTGCGGGGATCCGATCGAGGCACGATTCTTGCCGCGCTCCGCTTGCCCACGCGCCGTGCGGAAGTCCCGGCCACGGGATTTCGGTCACCGCCGCCGGCCCGGCCTCGGGCGGCGATCCGACAGGGAGCCAGAGCCATGACCGATGCCGTCCTGCCGAGCCGTCGTCATCTTCTCGGCCTCGGCGCCGCGGCCGGCGCCGGCCTGATCCTGCCGCCCGGCCTGCGCCCGACCCTGGCACAGGCGCCGCTGCCGGCGGTGCCCGAGAAGGATGCGGTGATCGCCTTCGGCCATGTCGGCCCGGTGACCGACGAGGGCTGGACCTGGAGCCACGACCAGGGAATGAAGGCCGTGCAGGCCGCCTTCCCGCGAGCCAAGACCCTCTTCGTCGAGTCGATCCCCTATTCCGCCGACGCCTCGCGCACCTTCCGGCAATTCGTCTCGAACGGCGCGAACCTCGTCTTCGCCACCTCGAACTACGGCGACTTCTTCTACGACGTCGCCAAGCGCGCCAAGAAGGTCGGCTTCCTCGAATGCGACGGCCGCACCACGGCCGACAATCTCGGCTGGTACTACTTCGCCCACTGGTACCCGACCTACGTGCTCGGCGTCGCCGCCGGTCTGATGAGCAAGACGGGCAAGCTCGGCTACGTTGCCTCCTTCCCGGTGCCCTCCTGCTTCTCCTCGACCAACGCCTTCCTGATGGGGGCCCGCACGGTGAAGCCCGAGGCGACCGTGCAGGTCATCTCGATCAATTCCTGGTTCGATCCGCAGGCCGCGACCCAGGCGGGCGTCGCGCTCGCCAACAACGGCTGCGACTTCCTCTTCGGCATCATGGACGAGGCCGGCTACCTCCAGGTGGCGCAGCAGCGCGGCATCAAGGCGGCGATGTGGAACACCGACATGCGCCGCTTCGGGCCCGACGCCTATGTCAGCTCGATCGTCATCGACACGCGCAAGTACTACGTCGATCAGGTGGGCAAGCGGATCGCCGGCACCTGGACACCGGGCACCACGCTTCTGCCGATGGGCGGCGGCGTCGACCGCGACGCCTGGGGCCGGACCGTGCCCGAGGCCGTCGCAAAACAGGCCGACGCCGTGCGTGAAAAGATCCTCGGCGGGTTCTCGCCCTTCGTCGGCGAGATCAAGGACAACAAGGGCAAGGTTCGGGTCGCGGCCGGCAAGACCATGAGCGACCTCGAACTCTACAACTGGGATTGGTCGATCGACGGCGTGGCGGGCCTCGGCGCCTGATGGGGGTGCCGCTCGCGTTTCCCCCCGGCACGGCCGCGCAGGCGCCGCCCTCATCCCCGCCCGGCACCCCCCCGCTCGTCGAGTTGCAGGGCATCACCAAGGCGTTTCCGGGCGTGCTCGCCAACGACGCCGTCGATCTGACGGTGATGCCGGGGGAGATCCATGCCCTGCTCGGCGAGAACGGAGCCGGCAAATCGACTCTGATGAACATCCTCACCGGCATCTACCAGCCCGATGCCGGCACGATCATCGTCGACGGCTATGCCCGCAGCCTGCCCACGCCGCAGGCGGCCATCCGTGCCGGGATCGGCATGGTGCACCAGCATTTCAAGCTGGTGCCGGCCTTCACGGTCGCCGAGAACATCCATCTCGGCTGGTCGCGCACGCCCTGGCGCGCCTCGGCGGCGGCGCTGGAAGCGCGCACGCGGGCGCTTGCCGAACGCTTCAATCTTGCGGTGCGGCCGGACGCCGTCGTCGGCGACCTGTCGGCCGGCGAGCAGCAGAGGGTCGAGATCCTCCGGGTGCTGGCCCGCGACGCCCGCCTCCTGATCCTCGACGAGCCGACCGCCGTGCTGACACCGGCGGAGGCGCGGGAGCTGTTTACGGCCCTGCGGGCGTACCGCGCCTCCGGCAATGCCGTGATCTTCATCAGCCACAAGCTCGACGAGGTCATCGCCATCGCCGACCGGATCAGCGTACTGCGCGGGGGTCGGAAGGCCGCGACGCGTCCCGCTGCGGGCGCGGACGAGCGCGGCCTCGCGAGCCTGATGGTCGGCCACGACATCACCCTGCGCAAGCCGCGCCCGCGCGCGGCCGGCACGCCGGTCTCGGCAGCACCCGTGCTCGAACTCGACGGCGTCTGCGCCCTCGACGATCGCGGTCTGCCCGCCCTGCGCGAGGTCACGCTCGCGCTCCACGGTGGCGAGATCCTCGGCATCGCGGGGGTCGCCGGAAACGGGCAGCGGGAGCTGAGCCAGGTCGTCACCGGCATGCGCCGGATCACGCGGGGAACGGTCCGGATCGACGGCCGGCCTGTGGCCCGGACGGATGCCGCGGCCTTCGCGGCCTCCGGCATCGGCCATATCCCGGAAGACCGCCTCCGAAGCGGGTTGGCACCGGATCTCAGCATCACCGACAATGCGGTTCTGCGCGAGTATGCCGGGCCGCGGGTCGGCGGCGGCGGCCTGTTCAGGCCATGGGCGGCGGCACGCTTCGCCCGGACGCTCGCCGCCGACGCCTCCGTCGCGGTGCCGGATTTCGCCATGCCCGTCCGCAACCTCTCGGGCGGCAACCAGCAGCGCCTCGTCGCCCGCCGGGAGATCCGCATCGCCGAGCGGGTCCTGGTCGCCGCCTATCCGAGCCGCGGGCTCGATGTCGGGGCGATCGACACCCTGCTCGCCTATCTCGCGGCGTTGCGCGATCAGGGCCGGGCGGTTCTGCTCTTCTCCGAGGAACTGGAGGAGATCCTCGAACTCGCCGACCGGGTGGCGGTGCTGTTCGCCGGACGGATCATGGGGGTGATGCCCGCCGCCGAGGCGGAGACCGAGACCCTCGGGCTGATGATGGGCGGGCGGGAGGTGCGCGCGTGACCTGGCGGCTCCAGCGCGTTCCGACGATTCCCGCGGGCGCCGCCCTGATCGGACGAGTCGGAGCGATCGTGCTGGCGCTCGCCTGCGTCGCGGCGGTGCTGGCGCTCGCCGGCCTCGCGCCCGGGCGCCTCGGCGCCGAGGTCGTCGGCTCCGCCTTCGGGTCGGCCGGCGGGCTGGAGGATCTCGGGCTGCTCGTCACGCCGCTGATCCTCACGGGGATCGCCGTGGCGCTGACCCAGCGCATCGGCCTGTGGAATATCGGCGGCGAGGGCCAGTTCAGTGCCGGCGCCCTGGCCGCCACCGCGGTCGGCCTCAATGTCGGCGGCGACGACGCCTGGATCCTGCCGCTGATGGCGCTGGCCGGTGCGGCCGGGGGCGCGGCCTGGATCCTGGTGCCGACGCTCGCCCGGGCCTTCGCGGGGGTCAGCGAACTGATCACGACGCTGCTCCTGAACTTCGTCGCGGCCCTTCTCGTTGCTTGGCTCTGCACCGGCCCTTGGCGCGATCCGTCGGGGCGCGCTCTCGCGACCACGGCCCGCATCCCCGCCGAACTCCCGCCCCTCGGCGACACCCTGCACTGGGGCTTTCCCGTCGCGGTCGCGGTCGCGATCCTCGCGGCGGGTCTGCTCGCCTTCACCCGCTTCGGCTACGAGGTGCGGATCGCCGGCGCCAATCCCGGAGCGGCGCTCTATGCCGGCATCCCGGTCCGGGCGCGCATCGTCGCCGTGATGCTGCTCTCGGGCGCCGTCGCGGGTCTGGCCGGAACCATCGAACTCGCCGGGACGGTCCACCGGCTGCAGGGCGGCATCTCGAACAATTACGGCTATCTCGGCATCATGGTCGCGGTGATCGCCCGCGGCTCCTGCCTCGGTGTGCTGGCCGGCGCGGTGCTGATGGCCGCCCTGCTCAATGCCGGCATCGTGCTGCAGACGCAGGGCGTCAACACGAGCACGGTGCTCGCCATCACGGGCCTGATCCTGCTGTTTACGGCGATCGGCGACGAGATCATGCATTACCGGCCCGTGCGCCGGACCGGCGCCACGGGCTGAGGGGAAACCATCGCGTGGATCTGCTCACCGGCATCTTGTCCACGGCGCTCCTGGCCGGTGGGGTCCTCGCCCTCGCGGCGCTGGGCGAGGTGCTCGCCGAGCGCGTCGGCGTGGTCAATCTCGGGGTCGAGGGACTGATGTCGCTGGGCGCGCTCGCGGGCGTCGCAACCGTGGCCACCGTCCCGAGCCCCACCCTCGGTCTCGTCGCGGCGCTCGCCGTCGGCTTCGCCTTCGGCTGCGTCTTCGCCGCCGCCACCGTGCTGCTGCGGGCCAACCAAGTGCTGTGCGGGCTCGCCCTCACGCTGCTCGGGTCCGGGCTCGCGGCGACCCTCGGCCGCTCCTTTGCCGGGGCGCCGGCCGCCGCGGTCTTCCCGCGGGTCACGGTGCCGGTGCTCAGCGACATTCCGGTGCTCGGGCCGGCGCTGTTCTCGCAGAACGTGCTGCTCTACGCGATCTACATCGTCCTGCCGGTCGGGCTGCACCTCCTGCTGTTCCGGACGCGGCACGGGCTGAACCTGCGGGCGGTGGGCGAGAACCCCGCCGCGGCGGACGCCGCCGGCATCCCGGTCGCGGCGATCCGGTTCTGGTACGTCGCCCTCGGATCGAGCCTCGCCGGGGGCGCGGGGGGCTATCTGACGCTCGCCTTCGTGCCGTCCTGGTCGGAGGGCGTCGTGGCCGGGCGCGGCTGGATCGCCGTGGCCCTCGTCATCTTCGCTGGCTTCCGGCCGCTTACGGCGGTGGCGGCGGCGCTGTTCTTCGGCGTCATCACGGCACTCGGCTTCGTCGGCCAGGCCCGCGGGTGGCCGGTGGCGCCGGCGATCCTCTCGATGCTGCCTTATTTCGGCACCGTGGCCTTCATCATCCTGCCGGTGGTGGCGTGGCGCCGGCTGCGCGGCTGGTTCGCGGCGCCCGCCGCGCTCGGCCTGCCCTATCACCGTGACGTGCGCTGAGGATCGTCAAGACCATGCCGACGCTGCTCCTGCGCCACATCGCCCATCTCGCCACCTTCGACGACCAGGCCCGCGAGATCGCCGACGGCGCCCTCTACCTGCGCGACCACGTCATCGAGGCCGTCGGCACCGATGCCGAACTCGGCGCGACCCCGGCCGACCGAGTGATCGACATGTCAGGCCATCTCGTGATGCCCGGCATGGTCAACACGCATCACCACATGTACCAGAACCTGACCCGGGTGATGGTTCAGGACGAACCGCTCTTCACGTGGCTGAAGACGCTCTATCCGATCTGGGCCCGCCTCGACGACGCGGCGATCGGCGTCTCCGCCCGGGTGGCGATGGCGGAACTGATCGCCTCGGGCTGCACGACGAGTTCCGACCACCTCTACATCCGGCCCAACGACGTCACGCTCGATACGACGATCGCGGCGGCGCGGGAGATCGGCCTGCGCTTTCACGCGGCACGGGGGGCGATGTCGCGCGGGGAGAGCCAGGGCGGCCTGCCCCCCGATTCCTGCGTCGAGCGCGAGGCGGACATCCTCAAGGACGCCGAGCGCCTGATCCACCTCCACCACGACCGGGCCCGTCACGCGATGACCCGGATCGTGCTGGCCCCTTGCTCGCCCTTCTCGGTGACCCCCGGCCTGATGCGCGAGGCGGCGGCGCTCGCCCGCGCCCACGGCGTCCATCTCCACACCCATCTCGCCGAGGATCTCGACGAGGAGGTCTGGTGCCGCGAGGCTTACGGTCTGCGGCCGGCCGCCTTCGCCGAATCGGTGGGCTGGACCGGCCCGGACGTATGGTTCGCCCACGCGATCTTTCTCGATTCCGGCGAGATCCGCCGGTTCGCCGAGACCGGAACCGGCATGACGCATTGCCCCTCGGCCAACATGCGATGCGGCCAGGGCATCGCCAAGATCCGGGAGATGCTCGATGCGGGCATGACCTGCGGGCTCGGCGTCGACGGCTCCGCCTCGAACGACACCTCGAACCTCTTCCTGGAAGCGCGGCTCGCGCAGCTCCTCCAGCGCGTCGCGCCGGCGCGCTACGGCTCGGAGGCGCCGGGCGGTCGCGGCGGCTTCGGCGGCACGCCGGGCGCCCTGTCGGCGCGGGAGGCGCTCGGCATGGCCACCCGCGGCGGCGCGAAGCTGCTGGGCCGGGACGATATCGGCCATATCGCCCCCGGCATGAGCGCGGATGTCATCGCGGTGAAGCTCGACCAGCTCGGCCTCTCCGGCACCCAGCGCGACCCGCTTGCCGCGATGGTGATGTGCGGGCCGTTCCGGGTCTCACACAGCTTCATCCACGGACGCCCGATCATCGCGGACGGCGCCTTCTGCGATCTCGACATCGATGTGCTCCTCGCCGAGCACGCCGCCACGATGGCGCGGATCTGGCAATGAGCCGGCTGCGCGCACTTGCTCGGCCCTGAGAGGAGCCTTGCGATGGATCTCGAACCTGCGATCAGGGACGCATGGTACGTCGTCGGGGCGACCGGGGCCTGCCGCGAGACTCCCTTGCGGACACGCCTCCTCGGCACCGACATCGTCGTCTCCGAGAGCGATCCGGTCTCCGCGCGGACCGCGTCCGGGCGGGAATTGCCGGTGCGCACGCGCTATGGCTGCATCTGGGTCAGCCTCGGCGCCCCGGAGGCCGAGCCGCCCTCGATCCCGGAGGCCGAAGAGGACGACCGGCGCCACGTGCTCTGCGGCGCCGTCGGCGTGCGCGCTTCCGGGCTGCGGATCATCGAGAATTTCCTCGACATGGCCCACTTCCCCTTCGTGCACACGGACATCCTCGGCGCCGAGCCGCACACCGAGGTGCTGCACTACACCACCGAGATCCGCCGCGACGTGGACGAGGTCTGGGCCACCAATTGCCGCTTCTTCCAGCCGCAGGCGGCGCTCTCGGCCAGGGGCGGGATCGAGACGCAGTACCAGTACCGCGTCGCCACGCCCCACGTGACCATGCTGTACAAGACCTGTCCCAGTGCGGCGAACCGGTGGGACGTGATCTGCCTGTTCGTTCAGCCCCTCGATCCCGACCGCTGCCGGGCCCATCCGGTGATGTTCCTGATCGACGACGCCTCCCGTCTCACCGATCTCGTGGCGTTTCAGCAAGTGATCTTCCTGCAGGACCGCATCATCCTGGAGAACCAGCGACCAACTCTGTTGCCGCTCGAACCCCGCGCCGAGATCCCGACCCGCGCCGACTCGTCGTCGGTGGCCTACCGGCGCTGGCTCAAGGAGAAGGGTGTCCGCTACGGCACAACGATCGGCTGATGAGGCCCTGAAGCCCGAAGGAAACGGGCGTCCGCGCAAAGTCAGCCGAGGGGCCGGACGTGGGTGGAACGGGGCTCCGGACGCCCGACGACCTGACAGATCATCGCTGCGACCGATGACCTGACCGGCTGGCTTTGGACCAGGCCGAATGAGAGGATCAGCCAGTACCGGATGCCGCATTGAGGTGACCGAGCGGTCCCCTCGCCGACGAAGGCCGGCCGATTCAGGGCGGATGATTGAGTTGGGATTGCCGTAAGGGCTGTATGGCTTGAAGTTGCGTCGGTCCTACGTGAAGTCGGGAACGCACGAGGCCGAAGACAGGATTCGCCGGAATCACCGTTCGAATTTGCGATCCGCCTTCTCCGCTCGAAATAAAACCGCCGGAGGGACGATCTCCGCCTCACGCAGCTCCAAGGCAATCGCCGGCCCGAGCTTTCGTCGCTGACGAACTGCAGCCTCACCCGGACCCGGCTGGGTCGCATCGATCGCGGCGCCGCATAACTGAAAGCAAGAGCGTCGAGATCGCATTGATCCCCGCAAATTTTGACGTCTTCGATCGATTTGCGCCCATAGCGCGGACAATTGCCGATAATATGCGCAATCGGATCGCCACTCTGCAGCGCCTTTCGTCTTTGCGTCTGCATGCCGCCGCTCGACAATTGCCCCGTCTTTCCGTGGGAGTTCGAGAACGATGGCGCATCTTACGCGGCGCGGCTTCGTCGGATCTGCGGCGCTGTTGGCAGCCCCCGCGATCGTGCGGCCCGCCTTGGCGACCGACACCGTGAAGCTCGGCTGCCTGTTCTCGTCATCGGGCACGATGGCGAACATCGAGGGCCGGCTGAACCACGTCGTCCGCATGGCCGCCGACGAGATCAACGGTCGCGGCGGCGTCAACGGACGCCGCATCGAGGTGCTGACCTCGGATCCCGCCTCCGACTGGCCGCTCTATGCGCAGATCGGCCGGCAGATGCTGCAGCAGGAGAAAGTGGCGGCCTTGTTCGGCTGCTGGACCTCCGTGTCGCGCAAGTCGGTCCTGCCCGTGGTCGAGCAGAACGAAGGACTGTTGTTCTATCCCCTGCATTTCGAGGGCGACGAGAATTCGAAGAACGTCGTCTACGTGAACTCGCCACCGGCCAGCTCGGTGCTGCCGGCGGTCGACTACCTGATGGGCCCGGACGGCGTCGGCGCCAAGCGCTTCTTCATGATCGGTTCGGACTATGTCTGGCCGCGCACGATCAACAAGCAGCTCAAGGGCTACTGGAAGAGCAAGGGGATCCCCGAGACCGCGTGGCGCGAGGAATACGTGCCCTTCGGCTTCTCGAACTTCCAGACGCTCGTGAACCAGGTGCGCAGCTTCGCCAGCCAGCCCGGCGGTCAGCCGATCGTCGTGCTGACCGTCGTCGGCTCGTCCATCCCGGACTTTCTGCGCGAATTCGCCAACCAGGGCATCGCGGCCACCGACGTGCCGATCCTCGGCCTCGACATGGTGGAGGCCGACCTCGAAGGACTCGATACGGCCAAGCTCGTCGGCCACCTCAATTGCTGGGCCTATCTTCAGGCCGCCAAGGGCGAGCGGAACCAGAAATTCCTCGCCGACTGGGCCGCCTACGTGAAGGCGAAAAACGTCCCGTTCAGCGCCGACACCGTGATCGACCCGATGGTGTCGGCCTATGACAGCGTCCATCTCTGGGCGCTGGCGGCCGCCAAGGCCGGCTCCTTCGCGGTGCCGGAGGTGCGCAAGGCCTTCGCGGGGCTCAGCTTCGCGGATCCCTCCGGCTATACGCTGACCATGACGGAGGAGAACAATTACGTCTCCCGGGGCGTCTTCATCGGTTCGGTCAACGAGAAACGCGGCTTCGACGTGCTCTGGCAATCGTCCGACGCCCCGAAACCGGTCCCGTTCAGTCCCTATGGTTGAGTTCGGGGCCTCGAGATGAACCGGCTCTGCGCCGTCCTGGCGGTGCTCGCGTCGCTGGCTGTGCCGGCTTCCGCCGCTCCTCTTGAGCGGGCGGCGCTGGCGGCCGATCTTTGCGGCGACGGGGCTGCGCAGGCGCGCGCCGCGGAGCGCGTCGTGCGCGCGGCCGCCGAAGCCGCGATCGACGAACTGACCGAAGCCGGCCGCCTCCTGACGGCGCTCGCCGAGCGGCGTCTCGCCTGCGGCAGCGAGGGGGTCCTGATCCTCGACCGTGCCGGCGCCACCGAGGGGCACGATGCGCTGACCGGCGCGACGAGGCCGATCCGGGAAGCGCGTGCGCCGGTGCTCGGCCTGCGCCAGCGCGCGCTCGTGGAGACCGCGCGCGCCGCGATCGCACTCCTGACGGCCGGGAGCGTCGCCGCACGTGCCGCCGGCCTTGCCACCCTGGAGCGGCGCGTCGGCGCGGTCCCGGACGCGGTCCTGGAGCGGGCACGGGACGCCGAGAGCGATCCCGGTCTGAGGGAATCGATCGCGGGCGCGGCCCAAGCCGCCGCCCTGTCCTCGACCGATCCCGAAAAGCGCCGCGCTGCGGTCGCGGCGGTGGCGGCCGCGCCCTCGGGCGCCGCCCTCGCACGGCTCCGGGCCTTGCGGAGCGAGCCCGCCGTCGCCGCGGATTCGGCTCTCGCCCAGGCGCTCGATGCCGGTATCGCCTCGGTGGAGCGGGCGGTGCGGATCGGGGACGGCCTCGCGATCCTCTACAACGGATTGAGCTTCGCCAGCATCCTGTTCATGGCGGCGGCCGGCCTCGCGATCATCTTCGGCCTGATGGGGGTGATCAACCTCGCGCAGGGCGAGTTCATCATGTTGGGCGCCTACGCCACCTTCGGCGTGCAGGAGGCTTTCCGGCGCTTCGCACCGGGCCTGCTCGACCTCTACCTGATCGCCGCGATCCCCGTGGCCTTCGCGGCGGCGGCGCTCGTCGGCATGGCGCTCGAGGCCCTCGTCCTGCGTCACCTCTACCGGCGTCCCCTGATGAGCCTGCTCGCCACCTGGGCGGTCAGCCTGTTCCTGGTCAACCTCGTGCGCGTCGCGGTCGGCAGCCAGAACCTGCAATTCGCGATGCCGCCCTACGTCAGCGGCGGCGTTCCGCTCTACGCCGACTTCGTCGTCACCTGGAATCGGCTCTTCGCCATCCTGTTCGCGGCGGCGACCCTCGTCCTGACCCTGATCGTCCTGCGCCGGACGCCGCTGGGCCTCGACATCCGCGCCGTGACGCAGAACCGCGACATGGCGGCCTGCCTGGGACTCCCGACCCGGCGGATCGACCGTCTCGCCTTCGGTCTCGGCTCGGGGCTCGCCGGCCTCGCGGGCGTGGCGCTCTGCCCGATCTACAGCGTGAATCCCGGCATGGGCTCCGGCTTCGTCATCGACGCCTTCATGGTGGTGGTCCTCGGCGGCGTCGGCAGCCTCGCGGGCACGCTGGTGGCCGCCCTTGGGGTCGGCGGCGCCAACGTGCTGATCGAGCCACTTTCGGGCGCGGTCGCCGCGAAGGTCATCGTTCTCGTCGGCATCATCCTGTTCCTGCAGCGCCGGCCGGAAGGCCTGTTCGCGGCGCGGCGGCGGCGATGAGCGGCGCGGTGCACACAGGTCTCGCCGCCCCTCCGCGCGCGCGGCGCGCGGTGCGGGATCCCCTGGTCCTGGTCCTCGTGGGACTTTGCCTCGCCGCCGCCCTCGGCCTCGTGCTGGGCCGGCCCGCCCCCTACCTCGTCAACGCGGTGGGCCAGCTCGCCGCCTTCGCGATCCTGGCGGTCTCCCTCGATCTGGTCTGGGGTTATCTCGGCATCCTCAGTCTCGGGCACGGGCTGTTCTTCGCGATCGGCGGCTACGTCTGCGCCATGCATCTCCTGGCGCACGGGACCAGCGTGACGGGCACCCTGCCGGATTTCGTACAGTTCATGGGCTGGAAGGGCCTGCCGTCCTACTGGGCCGGCCTGGAGCACGCACCCTACGCCCTCTTCCTCGCGCTCGGACTCGCCGGTCTCGTCGCCTTCCTGTTCGGGCTCGTCGCGTTCCGCTCTCGCGTCAACGGCGTCTATTTCTCGATCATCAGCCAAGCGCTCGTCTACGTCGCGATGCTGCTGATGTACCGCAACGACACCGGGCTCGGCGGCAACAACGGCATGACGGGTTTCCCGCTGCTGTTCGGCTGGCCGATGGGCGCGCCCGTTGTCGTCACCGGCCTCGCCGTCGCCGCGCTCCTCGCCCTCGCGGCGGTGCTGGCGGGCGCCCGATGGCTCGTCGGCAGCGCGGTCGGGCGGCGGATGCTCGCCTGCCGCGACGACGAAACCCGCCTGCGCACGCTCGGCTACTCGACGACGCGACTGAAGCTCCAGGTCTGGTGCTTCTCGGCGATGATCGCGGCGCTCGCCGGAATCCTCTACGTGCCGCAGGTCGGCATCATCAACCCGCGGGTACTCGCGCCCGATCTCTCGATTGAGATCGCGGTCTGGGTCGCCATCGGCGGCCTGGGCCGGCTCGGCGGCGCCGTGATCGGCGCCATCCTCGTCAACGCCCTGAAATTCTGGCTCAGCGCCGCGATGCCGGAGGCTTGGCCCTTCATTCTCTCGGGGCTCGTCCTCCTCGTCGTGCTGGTCCTGCCGAACGGGCTCCTCGACCTCGCGGGCCTCCGCGTCCGGCCGACTTGGGCACGGGGGACCCGATGAGTGCGCTCGTCGTCGATGCGCTCACCGTCGCCTTCGGCCGCTTCCGGGCGCTCGACGCGCTCTCTCTCGCCGTCGATCCCGGCGAGGTCCGCGCCGTGATCGGCCCGAACGGGGCCGGCAAGACCACGCTGCTCGACGTGATCTCCGGCATCACCAAGCCGGCTTCCGGCCGTGTGATGCTCGGCGACCGCCTCGATCTGACGAGATGCTCCGAGGCCGAGATCGCCCGGGCCGGGGTGCGGCGCAAGTTTCAGAAGCCCAGCGTCTTCCCCGTGCTGACGGTGCGCGAGAACCTCGCGATCGGCTGCGGGCCGGACATGGTGCCGGCGGCCCGGGAGGAGCGGGTCACGGCCGTGCTCGGCGAGGTCGGCCTCGCCTTCCGCGCCGCGGTGCCGGCGGGCGCGCTCTCGCACGGCGAGAAGCAGTGGCTGGAGATCGGCATGGTGCTGGCCGCGGAGCCCAGGCTCCTGCTCCTCGACGAGCCGGTGGCCGGGCTCTCCGATGCCGAGACCACGCGCACCGCCGAGCTGATCGGGAACCTGCGCCGGCCCGACCGGGCGATTCTGGTGATCGAGCACGACATGGGCTTCGTGGAAGCCATCGCCGACAAGGTGACGGTGCTGCACGAGGGGCGGACCCTCTACGAGGGCGGGATGCAGGGCGCCCGCAAGGATGCTCGCGTGATCGAGGTCTTCCTCGGCCGATGACGCGCGCGACCGCACCCGCCTCCGTCACCGTCGAGGGGCTCGACCAGCATTACGGGAGCGCGCAGGTGCTGCGCGGTGTCGATTTCGCGATCGAGCCCGGGGCTTGCCTCGCCGTGCTCGGCCGCAACGGCGCCGGCAAGACCACGCTGATGCGCTGCCTCACCGGCCTGATCCCGTCGAGCCGCGGCTCGGTCCGCCTCGAGGGGATCGACCTCACGCGCCTGCCCGCCGACCGGCGGGCGCGAGCGGGGCTCGCCTACGTCCCGCAGGGGCGCGAGATCTTCCCCGACCTCACGGTCGCCGAGAACCTGCGGGTGGCCGCCCGCGCGCACGGGCTGGACCGGACCGACGCGGTGGACGAGGCCGTTGCCCTCTTCCCGGCACTCCGCGGCCTCTGGGGACGGCCGGGCGGCAACCTCTCGGGCGGGCAGCAGCAGCAGCTCGCCATCGCCCGCGCTCTCGCGACTCGCCCACGGGCGCTCCTCCTCGACGAGCCGACCGAGGGCATCCAGCCCTCGATCGTCGCGGCGATCGAAGAGGTGATCGCCGGGCTGAAGGGCCGGATCACCGTCCTGCTGGTCGAGCAGTATCTCGATTTCGCGCTGTCGGTCGCCGATGCCGTGATCGTCCTGTCCCGCGGCAGCGTCGTCGAGCGCGGCGAGCGCGGAGCGGTGAGCCACGCGGATCTCTCGCGCCACATCGCCGTCTAGCTTCCCCTCAGGAGACCCACGTGTCCACGCATCACGAGATCCCCGCCACGCCCGAGACGATGGTGCTCGGCTATTTCGACGCCGCGCTCCCACCCGTCCTCACCGTCGAGTCCGGCGACACCGTCACCCTGCACTCGCACCCGGCGGGGGGCCGCGAGTCGCTTCACCCGGATCCGTCCCGCGTGCCGGCCGACCTCACGGCGGCGCTCGACACGCTGAAGCCCGGTCCCGGCCCGCATTTCGTGACCGGGCCGATCCACGTGCGCGGCGCCGAGCCGGGCGACGTGCTGCAGGTCGACATCCTCGACCTCAAGTTCCGTCTCGACTGGGGCTTCGTAGCAATCCTGCCTCTGCTCGGCACCCTGCCGGACGAGTTCACCGACTACGAGACCGTCCACGCCGACATCGACGTGGCGCGCGGCATCTGCCGTCTGCCCTGGGGCACGGAGCTGCCCCTCGACCCGTTCTTCGGCATCCTCGGCACCGCTCCGCCCGCCATCTGGGGCCGCGTCGGCAGCCCCGTCCCGCGCGCCTTCGGCGGCAACATGGACAACAAGGAGATGCGGGTCGGCACCAGCCTCTATCTCCCTGTGTTCAATCCGGGCGCCGGTTTCTACGCGGGCGACGGGCACGGGGTGCAGGGCGACGGCGAGGTCTGCATCACCGCGCTGGAGACCGGCCTGACCGGCACCTTCCGGCTCACCGTGCGCAAGGATCTGCCGGGCGCCTGGCCCTTCGCCGAAACCCCGACCGACCTGATGTCGATCGGCCTGCACGAGAGCCTCGACGAGGCGATGCGCCAAGCCGTGCGCGAGATGGTGCGTCTCGTCTGCGCGCGCACGAACCTCACCCGCAACCAGGCCTACATGCTCTGCTCGCTCGCGGGGAACCTGCGCATCACCCAGACGGTGGACGGCAACAAGGGCGTGCATATGCTCATGCCCAAGGCGGCGCTTGCCGCGAAGGGGTGAGGCAGCGGGCGGCGGCCCTCAGTTCGCCGTGCGCACGAAGGCGAAGCGCCCGACGCAAGCCTCCGCGCCCCGGTGGCGCGGAGCCGGACGCGCCGTCGCTGGGCGCGTCTTGTCGGCGGCGACCGGCCGCGCCAGCAGCGCCGCGCGCAGGCGCTCCACCTCGGCGCGCAAGGCCGCGTTCTCGCGCTCCGCACGGTCGAGACGGGCCACGCCCGCGGGCTTGAGCCCGCCGAGCCGCCGCCGCCAGCGATAGAAGGTGCCGAGCGAGACGTGGGCGCTCGCGCAGATCTCCGCGATCGGCACGCCGCCCTCGGCCTCGCACAGCAGGAAGGCGATCTCCTCGTCCGTGTGCAGGGATCGACGCATACAGGATCTCCCGGTTCGGCCGTCGCGAGAGCCGCGCAATCGAAGGCGAGCAAGAACCGGACCGGCCAATCCGGCAATTTTGACGTTTCGCGGCCGAAGCGCCCGCCGGGCGGGCCGATGGGCGCAGATTTGCGCAGGGTCCGGCCGGCCTGCAGCCCATTTCGCCTTGGAATTCCACACCGCGGGCCGGACAATACCGGACGAGCGATGCTGCCTGAGGAGTTCCGATGGACCACGCGCCGATCCCCGACAGCCCTGCCGGCTGGCCGGACGGCCCGGTGCAGCTCGCACTGCGCGGCATCCGCAAGAGCTTCCAGGCCAAGGCCGGCCCGGTCCCGGTTCTCGACGGCCTCAGCTTCGACATCCACGAGCGCGACTTCGTCAGCATCATCGGCCCGTCGGGCTGCGGCAAGACGACCGTCTTCAACGTGATCGCCGGGCTGCTCGAACCGGATGCCGGCACGATGCTGTTCCGCGGCCAGCCCGTGTCGGGCCTGCGCGGCCGGGTCGGCTACATGATGCAGAAGGACCTGCTCTTCCCCTGGCGCACGGTGCTGCAGAACGTCATGCTGGGCCTTGAGATGAAGGGCACGGACCCGCGCGAGGCCACCGACACCGCCCGGCGCTATCTCGCCCAGTTCGGCCTCGGCGGCTTCGAGAACGCCTATCCGAAGACCCTCTCGGGCGGCATGCGCCAGCGGGCGGCGCTGATCCGGACGCTCATCATGGATCCGGACATCCTGCTCCTCGACGAGCCGTTCTCGGCGCTTGACTACCAGACCCGCCTCTACCTCGAAGGCGTGCTGCTCGATGCGGTGGAGCGCTTCGGCAAGACGGTGGTGCTCGTCACCCACGACATCGACGAGGCGGTGGCGCTGTCGAAGCGCGTCGTCGTGCTCGGCGGGCGGCCCTCGCAGGTGAAGAACGTGCATGCGATCGCGCTCGGCGATCGCTCGCCGATCGGCGCACGCAGCGACCCGCGCTTCTCCGACTACTTCCATACCCTGTGTGGCGAGCTGGACATCCAGACGCGCCCGGGGGCTGCCTCCACCGCCCGCGCCGAGGCCGCCTGATGACGACGCACGCCCTGAAATCCGCCGCGCCCGCAGAGGCCGGGCGCCCCGCCGCGACACGCCGCGGACCCGGCCGCCTCGCCCGCGCGGTCGACACCACCCTCGGCCGCGGCCTGATCCAGGCCGCCGCGGTAGCCCTGTTCTTCACCGCGTGGGAGATCGCAGTCGATGCCGGCTGGCTCACCGAGTTCCTGGTCGGCGCGCCGTCGGGCATCTGGCGCGTCTTCCGGGCGAGCCTGATGGACGGCAGCCTCGCGGTTGACACTTGGTACACGCTGATCGAGGCCATCCTCGGCTTCGTCATCGGCACCGCTCTCGGCTCGCTCGCCGGCCTCGGGCTCTGGTACTCGATCCTGGTCGCCCGGGTGGTCGAGCCCTTCATCGTGGCGATCAACTCGGTGCCCAAGATCGCCCTCGCGCCGATCGTGATCCTGTGGTTCGGCACCGGTTTCGTGTCGAAGGTGGCGCTCGCGGTCTCGCTCACCGCTCTGGTGGCGCTGATCGCCGCCTACCAGGCCGCGCGCGATGCCGACCCGGACCTCCAGGCTCTGATGGCCTCGATGGGAGCCTCCAAGAACCGGATCTTCCGCTCGGTCATCGTGCCGTCCACGCTGCCGGCGATCATCGGGATGTTCCGGATCAATATCGGCTTCGCGCTGGTGGGCGCGGTGGTGGGCGAGTTCATCTCGTCCCAGCGCGGCCTGGGGCACCTGATCTACAACGCCTCGTCCCTCTACGACCTGAACACGGTCTGGGTCGGGCTGTTCGTGCTGATGTTCGTCGGCTTCGTCCTCTACCACGTCATCGACGTCGTCGAGCGCCGCATCCTGCCCTGGCGCCAGGTCTCGACGGCCGGCGGCATCCAGGTCTGACGCTCTCCTTTCCCTCGTCCCGCCCGCCCAGGACTTGCCCCGATGAAGCCGCTGCGTCCCGCACTGCTCGCCGCCCTCCTCGCCTGCGCGACCCCACTTCCGGCGCTTGCCGCCGAACTGAAGGCCACGGTCTCCCAGGCCTTCCAATCGATGCTGTACCTGCCGCTCTACGTCGCCATCGACGAGGGCCTGTTCGAGAAGGCCGGCATCGACGTCACGAAGGAGACGGCGGGTGCGCCGAGCGTCGCGCTCTCCGCCGTGATCTCGAAGAGCGCGCAGTTCTCGATCCACGGGCCGGAATGGACCGCGGTGGCGGCGTCGAAGGGCGCGCCCGTCAACGTGGTGGCCAACGTCGTCAACGGCGCCGCGGTCTGGATCGCGGCGGCGCCGGACTTCCCCTGGACCGACGTGAAGAGCCTGAAGGGCCAGACCATCGTCACCGGTCTGATGCCGACCACCAGTACCTCGCTGTTCCTGAAGCTTCTGAAGGAGAACGGGATGAGCAAGGACGACGTGACGCTCACGCAGGTCGCGCTCGGCACCGAGCCGGGACCGTTCCTGGCTGGGCAGGCCAAGGTCGCGGTGATGTACGAGCCTGGCCTCGATCAGGTCGTCGCCAAGGGCATGAAAGTGGTGCTCGGCTTTCCCGAGAAGTACGGTCCCTACGCCTTCTCGGCGGTGAGCGCCCGCAAGGACGTCGACCCGGCGGTCGCCCAGGCCTTCGTCAACGGCATGCAGGCAGCGATCCGGCTGATGCATGCCGAGCCCGCACGGGCCGTGGCGGTCGCCAAGAGGGAGTTTCCGAACCTCGACCCCGCCGTGGTCGAGGCGGCGGTGAAGCGCATGATGAGCGAGAAGGTCTATCCCGAGAGCGTGGACATCACCAAGGCGGCGATGACGTTGGGCCTAGATACGCAGATTGCGCTCGGCAACCTCGCGGCCCAGCCCGATTACGCCACCTTCGTGCGGCGCGACTTCATCACCAAGGCGGTCGCGGGCAATTGAGGAGCTGACGCCAGCGTGGCGATGCACGAACTCGGCCTATGCGAAGCGGTCCTGGCGATCCGCGCGGGCCGCCTCGACCCAGAGGCCTACGCCGCCGCCCTCCACGCACGGGCGCGGCAGCTCGATCCCGTCCTGCGCGCCTTCACGGTCCTGGCCGAGCCCGGCGCTCCGGCGGACGGGCCGCTCGGAGGCATCCCGGTCGCCGTCAAGGACATCGTGGCGACCCGCGACCTCCCGACCGCGAACGGCTCGCCGATCGACGCGCATCACGTGCCGGACGCCGATGCCTGGGTCGTGGCGCGCCTGCGCGACCTTGGCGCCTCGGTCCTGGGCAAGACCGTCACGACGGAATTTGCCTGGCGCCATCCCGGCCCGACCCATAATCCCTGGAGGCTCGGGCACACGCCCGGCGGCTCGTCGAGCGGCTCGGCCGCAGCGGTCGCGGCGGGGCTCGCGCCTTTGGCGCTCGGCAGCCAGACCTTCGGCTCGGTGATCCGCCCGGCCGCCTTCTGCGGCGTGGTCGGGCTCAAACCCAGCTACGGCGCGATCCCACGAACCGGCGTCCACCCGCTGGCCGGCTCCCTGGACCATGTCGGTCTGTTCACCCGCTCGGTCGCGGACGCGACCTTCGCCCTGTCGCTGCTCGCGGGCGCGAGCGACGCGGATCCGCATGGATTTCCCCTGCCGCCGTTCCGGATCGACCCGGAGCAGGGCGTGGAACCACTCGACGCCCCGCGCCTCGCCCTGGTCCGGATCGGCCCCTGGGATCAGGCCGAACCGGAGGCGCTCGCCTGCCTGGAGGCCGCCGCGGAACGCTTCCGGGCTGCCGGCGCCCGCGTCGAGGATCTGAGCCTGCCCACCCCCTTCGGGCGGGCGGCGGAAGCGGCACGCACGATCCTGGCCTGCGAGGCTTCCGACATCTACGCGCCGCTCGTTGCGAGTCAGCCGGACAAGCTCAGCGCGCCGCTGCGGGATCTCGTGCAGGAGGGCGCGGGCATCCCGGCCGTCCGCTACATCGCGGCCTGGAAGCTCCAGGCGACGTTGCGTGCCGGCTTCGGCGCGGCGCTCGCCGGCTTCGACGCGCTGCTCACGCTCCCGGCGCTCGGTGCCGCCCCGAAGGGTCTCGCCGATACGGGCGACCCGTCCTTCTGCGTGCCCTTCACCTATCTCGGCGTGCCCTGCATCACCCTGCCGGCGGGCGATGTCGAAGGCCTGCCGCTCGGCATCCAGCTCGTCGCGCCCTACCGCAACGACGTGCGGCTGCTCCGGATTGGGCGCTGGTGCGAGACGGCTCTCGACCATCCACGGCGCTTCCCCTCTCTTTGACCACCCCTCGGTTCGACATCGTGCCCGCGAAGTCGAGGCGCCATCGGTTTCTGCAGGCCCCATGCCGGAGCATCTTCGCGCGAGGTGGGCGCCGGCTTGGGCGAAGGAATTGCAGAAAATCAGAAGCTTGGAGCGTTTCCCATGACCCGGAGATCATGGAAAACGCTCAAGGGATTGCTCAGGCCGCGTCCGGCATTCGGTCCAGCAGCTTGTCCAGCGTGATCGGGTAGTCGCGCACGCGGATGCCGGTGGCGTTGTAGATCGCGTTGGCGACCGCCGCGCCGACGCCGCAGATGCCGAGTTCGCCCACGCCCTTGGCCTTCATCGGCGAGGATTGCGGATCGACCTCGTCGAGGAAGATCACCTCCTGGTGCGGGATGTCGGCGTGGACCGGCACCTCGTAACCGGCGAGGTCGTGGTTGGCGAAAAAGCCGCGCTTGGTATCGACCGCGAGATCCTCCATCAGCGCCGCGCCGACGCCCATGGTCATCCCGCCGATGACCTGGCTGCGGGCGGATTTCGGGTTGAGGATGCGCCCAGCCGCGCAGACCGCCAGCATGCGGCGCACCCGCACCTCGGCGGTATCGACGTCGACCCCGACCTCGACGAAGTGGCCGGCGAAGGTCGATTGCTGCTGCTTCTTGGAGAGGTCGCCGTACTCGATGAGGTCCTCGCCGGTGAGTTCGCCGCCGACCATGGCATCGGCGAGCGGCACCGCCCGGTTGCCGGCGCGCACCTGCCCGTCCTCGAACACCGCGTCCGCCGAATTGACCCCGAGCCTCTGCGCGACTGCCTCGCGCAGCTTCACGCAGGCCGCATAGACGCCGGCCGTGGCGTTGTTGGCACCCCACTGGCCACCCGAGCCGGCGGAGGCCGGGAAGTCGGAGTCTCCGAGTTTCACCACGACGCGGTCGAGGGGCACGCCCATCATCTCCGCGGCGGTTTGGGCGATGATGGTGTAACTGCCCGTGCCGATGTCGGTCATGTCGGTCTCGACCGTCACGAGCCCATCCCGGCCGAGCCGCACGCGCGCGCCGGACTTGGTCAGGAGGTTGTTGCGGAAGCCCGCCGCCATCCCCATCCCGACGAGCCATTGGCCGTCGCGCACCTGCCCGGGCTTCGGGTTGCGCTGGGCCCAGCCGAACCGCTCCGCGCCGAGCCTCATACAGCCGACGAGGTCGCGCTGCGAGAACGGGCGCTCGGGTTTGCCGGGATCGACCTGAGTGTCATTGCGGATGCGGAACTCGACCGGGTCCAGACCCAGCCGCTCGGCCATCTCGTCCATCGCCATCTCCAGCGCCATCAGGCCCGGCGCCTCGCCCGGGGCCCGCATCGCGTTGCCCTCGGGCAGGTCGAGATGGGCGAGCCGCATGGCGGTGAGCCGGTTCGCGCCCGCGTAGAGCAGCTTGGTCTGGTCGACCGCCGTCTCCGGCTTGCCGTCCTGCAGGTTGCCCGACGTGCTCTCGTGGGCGATGGCCGTGATGTGCCCGTCCTTCGTCGCGCCGATACGCACCCGCTGGATGGTGGCGGGTCGGTGCGTGGTGTTGTTGATGATGATCGGGCGGGTCAGCGCCACCTTCACCGGGCGCTTGGCGGCCTTGGAGCCGAGCGCGGCCAGCACCGCGTCGGCGCGGATGAACAGCTTACCCCCGAAGCCGCCGCCGATGTAGGGCGAGTCGATGCGCACGTTCTCCGGTTTCAGACCGAGGATCTTCGCGACGCTGTTCTTACCCCAGGCGATCATCTGGTTCGAAGTCCAGAGCGTGAGCTTCTCGCCCTCCCAGGCCGCCACCGTCGCATGCGGCTCCATCATGGCATGGCTCTCGTCGGGCGTGGTGTAGGTCTCGTCGAGCCGGGCCGGGGCCTGGGCGAAGGCGCCCTCGAAGTCGCCGTGCCGGTCCTCGGCGCCGCCGCCGCTGCCCTCGCCGCTGCCGCCCTCCACGGGCTTGGCGGTCTTGGCCTCCGCCGTCAGGTCGAACTTGCCAGCCACAGGCGCATAGTCGACCTTCACCAGGAAGGCCGCGGCCCGGGCCTTCTCGAAGGTCTCGGCCACCACGACGGCGATGGCTTGGTGGTAGTGCTGGATCTCGTCGCCGCCGAACAGGTTCGCCACGTTCATCATGCCCAGCCCGAGCTTCGGCATGTCGAGGGTGGTAACGATGGCGATGACGCCGGGAACCCGCCTGGCCGCCGCGGTGTCGATGCGGCGCACGCGGCCCTTGGCGATGGTGGCGCCGAGCACGTAGCCGTAGGCCTGGTTCGGCGCCACGTCGTGACGCTCGTAGGCGTAGGGCGCCGTGCCGGTGGTCTTGTACTTGCCGTCGATGCGGTCGGTGGGCTTGCCCACGACCGCGAGCCGGTCGATGGGGTTCTGGCCCGCGGGGGTGTCGAACTTCATGGCTCAGGCCCTCGCTTCGTTGAGCGCCGCGGTCAGGGTCCGCTCGGCGAGCTTCAGCTTGTAGGCGTTGTCGTGGGTCGGCTTGGCGCCGGCGAAGACCTTATCGGTCACGGCTCTAGCGCCCCGGGGCATTTCCGCCTCGGCGGCCTCGACCCGCCAAGGCTTGTGGGCCACCCCGCCGAAGGCGACGCGTCCCTGGCCGTCCTTGCCGATCACGGCCGCCACGGAGACCAGGGCGTAGGCGTAGGAGGCCCGGTCACGGACCTTGCGGTAGATGTGCGTGCCGGCCACGGGCTTGGGCAGCGTCACCGCCGTGATGAGCTCGCCGGGCCTGAGGTTCGTGTCGATGTCCGGCCTGTCGCCGGGCAGGCGGTGGAAATCGGCGATGGCGATCTTCCGCTCGGTGCCCTTGGCGTCGACCGTCTCGACGGTGGCATCGAGCACGCGCATGGCCACCGCCATGTCGCCCGGATGTGTCGCGATGCAGGCTTCACTCGACCCGACGACCGCCAGCTGCCGGCTGACGCCGTCGAGCGCCGCGCAGCCGCTGCCGGGCTGGCGCTTGTTGCAGGGCTGGGCGGTGTCGTAGAAATACGGGCAACGCGTCCGCTGCAGCAGGTTGCCGGCGGTGGTGGCCTTGTTGCGCAGCTGGCCCGAGGCGCCGGCCAGTAGGGCCCGGCTCAGCACGCCGTAATCCTTCCGGACCCGAGGATCGGCCGCGAGGTCGGTGTTGCGCACCAGCGCGCCGATGCGCAGACCGCCCTCCGGCGTCGGCTCGACAGCGTCGAGCTTGAGCCCATTCACGTCGACGAGGTGGGCCGGCGTCTCGATCTGCAGCTTCATGAGGTCGAGCAGGTTGGTGCCGCCGGCGATGAACTTGGCGTTGGGCGTGCGGGCGACGGCGGCAGCGGCCTCTGCGGGGGAGCTCGGACGCTCGTAGGTGAACGACTTCATGCCTTCCTCCCGGCGACTTCGGTCATCGCCTCGACGATGTTGGAGTAGGCGCCGCAGCGGCAGATGTTGCCGCTCATGCGCTCGCGGATCTCCGCCTCGGTCACGTGCATGGGCGCGTTCAGGTCGGCGGTGACGTGGCTGGGGATGCCGGCCTTGATCTCGGCGAGCACCGCGACGCCCGAGCAGATCTGACCCGGCGTGCAGTAGCCGCACTGGTAGCCGTCATGCTTGATGAAGGCGGCCTGCATCGGATGCAGGTTCTCGGGCTGCCCGAGCCCCTCGATGGTGGTGATCTCCGAGCCCTGGTGCATGACGGCCAGCGTCAGGCAGGCGTTGATGCGCCGCCCGTCCACGATCATGGTGCAGGCACCGCACTGGCCGTGGTCACAGCCCTTCTTGGATCCGGTTAGGTGCAGGTGCTCGCGCGCGGCGTCGAGCAAGCTGGTGCGGGTGTCGAGTTCGAGTTCGCGGCGCTGGCCGTTGACGGTCAGCGACACCTTCGCCGTCACGGCCTCGTCGGTGCCGGCGTTCTCGGCGTTGGCCTGCCTCGGGAACGTGGTCAGGGCCGCGGCGGCGGTCACGCCGGCGACGAGTTCGCGTCGGCTCATGTCGAGGTCTCCAGGTCGTCCCATTGCGGTCTCCGAACCTGTTGCGGGGGGATGGCCGGCGCATGACCGTCCGTCGAAAGGGTTTGCACCGGAAACCCCGGCAGCTTGGATAGGCTCCAAGGTGCCGCGTCGATGCCGCAGGATTGGCCGAGCGGCAGGTGCCAGTTCCGGCCCGTCGAAGCGTCGTCGTAGGCCAGGCCTTTCGACGGCAGTGGACCCAGCACGAGCCCAAAAATTCCTGACCGAGTCTCTAGACGACCGGTCTAATTGAGGTTAGATGATGGTCATGGCACATGCGGGCGGCAACACCGACACTCGGCAAGGCATCCTCGACACCGCCCACCGGATCGTGGGCGCGAAGGGATTCTTCGGCGTTGGCCTCAACGAGATCCTGGCCGCGGCCGGAGTCCCGAAAGGGTCGTTCTACCACTACTTCGGTTCGAAGGAGGCCTTCGGCGAGGCGCTCCTGGCCGACTACTTCGAGGAGTACCTCGCAGACATCGACGCCACCCTCGCCGAGCCCGGCCTCAGCCATGCCGAGCGCCTGATGAACTACTGGCGCAAATGGCAGGCGACGCAGGGCAGCATCGACTACCAGCGCAAGTGCCTTGCGGTGAAGCTCGCCGCGGAGGTTTCTGATCTGTCCGAGCCCATGCGGCTGTCTCTCAAGGCCGGCACCGCCGGGATCATCGACCGTGTGACCGGGGCCATCGAGGCGGGCGTCGCCGAGGGGTCGCTGACCGTCGAAGGCGAGCCACGGGCCACGGCCGAGACGCTCTATCACCTGTGGCTCGGCGCGAGCCTCATGGCGAAGATCGAGCGCACCGACGCGCCGTTCGACGCCGCGATGAGGACGACGCGGCGTATTCTGAACTCGCAACGAGCCTGACCGAACCAGCCCATCGCGAACTCGGCCTGCTTAGACGTGCTCCGTAGACGACCAGTCTACTCAGATTTTGATAAGAGGAGGAGTCCTTGACCCTGCGAACTGCCCATCCCGTCAACCCCTACCTGCAACTCGCCGAATTCGGGGCCGCCCTGTTCAATGGCGCCGCCTCCGCCGAAGAGCGCATCACCCTGGAGATCATCGGTGACGTCCGCATGGTCAGCCCGGAGGCCATCCGCTCCGCGGACGCGTCACCCGGAGGGACCGAGGCCGTCCCGGCGCGCAAGGCGAGCGCCGAGCGTTCCACCGACAGGGTGGCGGCCCGGCACAACTGACGCTCACAAAACCTTTCGAACGGCCACCTCATACCAACCCCGGAGAACGACGATGAAGATCCTGATGGTGCTCACCTCCCACAACCAACTCGGCGACACCGGTCGCGAGACCGGCTTCTGGCTCGAGGAGCTCGCCGCCCCGTACTACGTATTCAAGGACGCGGGCGCGGAGGTCGTGCTGGCCTCACCAAGGGGCGGCCGTCCGCCGCTCGACCCCAAGAGCAACGAGCCGGGCTTCCAGACGGATCAGACCCGCCGCTTCGATGCCGACGCCGAGGCCAATGCGGCCTTGTCGTCCACGGTCCGGCTCGACGGGGTCACGCATGACGGCTTCGACGCCGTCTTCTACCCTGGCGGGCACGGGCCCCTGTGGGACCTCGCCGAGGACCCTGCCTCGGTCAGGCTGATTGAGACCACGCTCCGGGCCGGCAAGCCTGTCACCCTCGTCTGCCACGCCCCCGGCGTGCTGCGCCACGCCAAGACGCCGGATGGCATGCCGCTGGTCGAGGGTAAGGACGTGACCGGCTTCACGAACACCGAAGAGGAGGCGGTCGGCCTCACCGACGTGGTCCCCTTCCTCGTCGAGGACGAGCTCAAGCGGAACGGCGGCAGGTTCACCAAGGCCGACGATTGGGCCCCGTACGTGGTCGTTGATGGCCTGCTGATCACCGGCCAGAATCCGGCCTCGTCCGGCCCCGCCGCCGAACGTCTCCTCGAACGGCTCGCGAACGGCTGAGGGCTCGGCGCGGGAATTGGGCGGCCGGCAGAAGCCGCGCGGTCGCAGCCGGCCACCTCTCAGAGATGCCGGATGCACGGCCGGAACGAGCGGGGCACCGAGCGCATCGGACCGCCCCGCCTCCGAGCGGCGCCCTGCTCGGGACCATGGCACGTGGCGACGAAGGTGTGACCGTGGCGAGGTCCAGGAAGCCATGCAGTCGCTTCATCCAAACTGGCTGTCGCCCTCCGCGCCCATCTCCACGCCTCGGACGCGCTGACGCAGGGGGAGAGCCTCCTGTTGGACGAGCTTCCCGCTCGCCTGTCGGATACGATTGTAGCCGCGTGAGGCACCGCGTGCCCGCGCGTGTGCGGGCAGCCGGAAGTGAGGTGTCTCGATGGCCGAACGTCTTGAAATGACCGTGCCTCGCTCTCCGGACCAAGCACCGGAGGCCGCCACGCTGCCGCAACCGCGAGCGCTGAGGGGTCGACAGCAGGGCCGGCGGAACCTGCCGAGTTCCCTCGAACCTCGACGATGTGGGTCGGCGGCTGGGGACGTACCCCTGACGCCTCAGTGGAAACGCTCGCCGCGCTCCAACTTCTCCAGGATCGCCGCCATCCTCCTGGCTCGGGTCTCCGGGCGCTTGGCGGTCTGGAGACGATGGTAGATCGAGTACAGGTTCCTGCGGTCCAGGGTGGCGAAGTACGTCTTGGCGGCGGGCCGCGTCTCCAGCGCCACCAGGAAGTCCTCCGGGAGCACCATCGCGGCGGACCCGGCATAGGCCGCCTCCCACCGGCCGTCCGCCCTGGCGGCCTCCACCTGCGCCGAGCCGGCCGCCGTCATCCTCCCCTCGACCTCGAGCCTCGACACATGCTCACGGTTCTTCGCCGACCAGGTCGACCCCGGCTTCCTGGGGGTGAGCCGCTGCAGAAACGAAATGTCGTCGAACGCCCGTTTCTGTCCGTCGATCCAGCCGAAGCGGATCGCCTCGACGACGCAGTCGGCCCACGTCACGGATGGCCGCCCCGACCCGACTTTGAAGATGCGTACCCAGAGATGGCCACCTGACCGATGGTGCTCCTCCAGCCAGGCGCCGAGTTCGCTGGCATCCCTGAACGACAATATCCCGCGCCCGAGTTCGTCCACGCCGCCCCCCTCTCGCGGTATCGGCCCAGGTCCGATTCCCTAGCAGATCAACGTCGCCAGATTCACCACCTGCTACGTTCGGGGCCGGTTCGATCGGCGCGCTCATCCATGGACCCGTTCGGGCGTCCCGGCTGCCTCGGGCGGTGGGACGCTGGGCTGCAGAGAGGGCCAGGGCCTCACGCACCTCGGGCCCGAACATCCCGGTGTCGTAGACGGGCTTACCCCGATGCCTCCCCTCGGAGCGAGGAGGCGCTCGTCGACCTTCCAAGGGGGGCTTGCGGCGTCGCGACAGTCCGGTCGCCGTGGCCCCGTCGGTCAGCGCGCGTGGACGATGGCCTCGACGACGTCCCCGGTTCCGTAGGGCTTCGGCACGAAAAGGCCGTGGTCCGGGACCTCCTCGTCGGTGAGACGGTGGCGCCCGGAAGTCAGGACGAGCCGGATGTCGGGCCAGGAGGCGTAGACGCGGGCGGCCAGCGTTTTGCCGCACATGGACCCGGGCATGTCGATGTCGGTGAACAGTACGCCGATATCCGAGCGCCGTTCCAGGATGTCCCACGCTTCGTCGGCGTTGCGGGCCTCGACGATCGTCAGGCCAGCATCCTCCAGCATCTCGACGGCGTACACGCGCACGAGTTCGTCGTCCTCGACGACGAGGACCACCGAGCCTCATTCGGAACAGGCCTCGATGACCGGAAGGCCGGAGCCTGGGAGCCCGCTGAGGGTTATGTCAGCTTAGCGGGACCGAGATTGTGTAAACGGCAACGGCTCGCATCAGTGCGCGACTACGGCTATCTCGTGCTTCGCCTTTCGGAGAATAGATATGTTCACTCATATCATGATCGGGAGCAACGATCTGGAGCGGGCTAGGGGCTTCTACGATGCCACATTCACCGCTTTAGGAGGCAATCCGGGCAAGATGGACGCCCGAGGCAGGTTGATCTACTCCCACGAGGGCGGGCGGCTGATGATCACGAAGCCCATAGACGGCAATCCAGCGACCGCAGCCAACGGCGGGACGATCGGTATCGCCGCAGCCAGCCGCGACCATGTTCTTGCTTGGCATGAAGCCGGTACCGCGCATGGTGGCGCCGCGATCGAGAGTCCGCCGACAGAGCGTCCGAACGGATCCTTTGTCGCTTACCTTCGCGATCCTGACGGAAACAAGCTTACCGCACGGACCCGGCCGCTGAAGTGACGAGGCCGCCCGGGTTGGCTACAGCTTGACATCCGGCAGAGCCTTCGCGGCGGCGCCAGAGTTGCGTTCCTGCTGCACCAATTCTCGCCCGGCCTTGACGGCCTCTGCGTGGGCCTTGTGGTTGACGAGCCAAGTGGTCAATCGTGCCGCCTCGTCGTCCGGGATGTGTTCTCCGGCGAAGCCGAGGCTTGTGGAGGGCTGGAATTCCGCCTTCACGGTGGTCCCGCAGCGTTCGTGCTGACCCTCGGGGGCGACGAACGTCCATTGCACGGTCCAGATGCGGCGCGTGGTACGCAGGCGCGCTGCCGTCTCCGCATCGCGCGCAAGCTCATCCGGAGCGACGAACTTCGGGCCGACTGGCTCGCCCCGGACAAGTCTGGCATCGAGCCACGGATGGTTGATGGCTGACACGACGGTTCCACAGCTGGGTAAGTCCGCCGTCTTTCCCCAGCTCATCACCTCAGGCCGCAGCGGAGTACCGTACTTCTCTTCGAGCTTCGTCTGGATCGCTGAGAGTGTCGCTCTGGACTTGTCGAAGTAGAGATCGCGGCGGGCGCCGAGGAGCTTTCCGCCGAGTGCCTCGGGAGCGTACAGGGCGCTGATGAGTTCCAACCCATCGTCGCGGACGTAGAGCCGCGTCAACGAGGCGAGCGGCGAGCTTCCCTCGGCCGCCCCCACGTATTCGAGGACGTGGGCAATCTTCATCTGGTCTGCCAGCGCCGCCTCAGCTTCCGCCATAGCCATCCCGATCTTCAGGCCCACAATGTCGGGCTCTGTATCGCGGATTTCCGGCAGGGGCGTCGTCGGTTCTGTCTTCAAAGTGGCGAGCAGCGGCCGCGGTGTTACAGCGGTTTTGCTTCCCCACCACCGTACCTCCGTGGCGGAGGTGTCGAAGGCGATCCGGGGCAATCCGGTTCCAGCATCCGTGGCGACCAATCGGGTGATGTCGAGATCGACGTACATCTGGTACTGGTCGCCGATTCCAGTCGCCGGCAAATTCGGCAGCCTGAGGTATGCCAACGGCACGCCGTTCGAACCTGGTTGGTTGCTCATCTCGATGATGCCGCCTTTGAAGATCCTCTGGCCCTTTGGATCGGTGCGGAAGTCCAGGGTCCCGTAATAGCTCTCGTCCAGACTGCGCCGGCTGACCCCGATCTTCTCCAAGATCTCGGCATGGTTTCGAGCAGGGGTACCGAACGACGAGGAGCCGTCGTGGCTGTGCCAGAAGAAGGTCACCTTGCGCGGAAGGGCGGCGATGCGGAGCGCGGTCCAGCGGCGAAACGCGGGCGTGAAGCGTGCGACATCTTGGTCGGACAGCGCTCGAAGCCCCTTCGGGAAGAAGGTCCCCCATACGTTGCGCAGACCGTTGTCTCCCGTTCCGTGCTCGCCACCATTGCCGTACGGATCGTGCTCGGCCTTCCATCGCCGCGCCAGCAGCCAGCGCAACGCTTGTTCGTCAGGCTCGCGTCCCGACTGTGCAAGCACGTAGAGCACCATCGTTTCGTCGTTGAGCGCCACCCGATCGGGCGTGATGGCGAGACGGATGGCTTCAGGGCGGGCGAGGGCCGGAACGTCCCCCTGCGCGGCCACGATCGCGCCTGCCGCCGCGCGGGCGACGGCCCGATCCGCCTGGCGGGGATGGAGGAGGACGATCTCTTCGATCTGTACCGACAGATCCGCCTTCGGGCCCATCGTGCTCGCGACAGGCGTGGCCTTCGGCGATCCGATCCGGAACAGGGCTTGAAAGCTCCGGGACGGTTCCGCCTTGATCAGGATCTGCGCCGACGCCGGATCGATCGGAAAGCGGGCCAACGCTTCGGGATTCGCTACTCCGAGGCCGAGCAACCCATCGCGGGGCTGCGGCTTGTTGCCGTCCCGAGCATAGGCAAGGCTGTAGCTGTCAATCGCGAAGGCCGTCCGCCCGTCATGCTGACCGAGCTTCACGGAACCCATCAGGTATATCGGCTCGTCGGATTTGGGCGTGTCTGCCGTCGCGGACTGGAGAAGATTGTCCAGTACCACCCCACGCTCGAACTCGCTGGCGTTGACGTATGCGGGCGAAGTCTTCGCGCTGCGCTCGAGAAAATCCGGCCCGGCGCCTGATCGGTCTGCGAGCCCGAGCGCTCCCCATAGAGTGAGGCGCCGCAGCTTTCCGAGCGTGAGGTTGGGCAGGGGATCTACGACGACTTGCGGCGCCTGAACACGCATACCGTCGAGCGGAACGTCCCACAGCAGGCGCGTCAGATCCTCGTCCTCGTAGAAGGCGAGCCGATGCACGCGGGCGTCCAGACCCCGCGATTGGATATTCAACCCCTCCCCGAAGATGTAGCCGAAATCCTTCTCTACTTCCGGATGAGCCGGGGCTAGGCTGAGAAGGTCGAGATCCACCACTTGGTACAAGCGGACCCACCTGCCGGGCTGGGTGTTTCGGATGCGATCGTTGATCGCCCGTGCACGGCGCTCCTCCACACCAATCGCATCGGGATAGGAATTGAGGTCGGTTCGAACGTCGAATAGTTCGCCGAGGGTGGGCCAGATCAGGCGGCCGTCCGAGCGGTTGAACGTGTACCCGTCGATGGGGAAGGCCCTGCGGGCAAGATCGTAGGTCCGCGGCAGGACGGGCGAGATGATGCGCAGGCGGATTGGCAGCTGCGGTCGTTGCGCGATCAACGATGGCAAGTATTTCGTCTTGAAGGTTTCGATGGTGTCACGCCGCCGGAAGACATCCTTGTTGAGTGCGTCGATGAAGTTGTGATCGATGCGGCGCGCGAAGAGCTGTGCGTGCTGGGCGGGGGAGAGCAGCCGCGCACTGATGGTGAAGACGTTCTGGAGGTTGTTGGCGATTCCGGGGGACCGTGCAAGGGCGAGATGAAGCAGCGCGCGCCGGAGGGCTTGGCTGTCCTCCGGGACATCACTGCCCTGGCGACCGAGGCGGGCGACGAGCATGTCGCTCTCGGCTCGAACCCCAAGCCTCGTCCAGCTCTCGATCGCATTGCGGGCTTCGGGCAGCCGCGCAACCTCGGGTTCTGTCAGAGCCGGTCGCTTCACAGGCAGCGTCGCGATGCGCGTCCCGAGTTCGGCGCCTGGCGTCGTGGGCGGCAGATGGATGGCGACGCTTTCGATCCGGCCGCTTGCCTGCAACGAGGAGTCGCCCGCCCGCTCGCTCGCCGCGACGTTGCTCACGGTCAGGCGGAGCGCGGCGTACACGGTCCTGTTCTGGCCGAGCAGGGCGGCCAGCCGAACCGCCACCGGTTCCTCCATCGGCAAGTGGGTGATGTCGTCCCAATCATCGACACCGACCCTGATCGACGGTCCGCCGGTCCAATTCAGAACCATCGGATCAGTATAGCCCGAGCCATCGCTACCGAAGTTCAACGGGAAAGCTCCTCGCTTCCTGTCGTAGCGTCCGAGGACCGATGTCCGGATCCGCAGGATTTTCAGGGGGGCACCTGTTGCCTGGGCGGCGAGGAAGGCTTTGAACTCGTCAAGAGCAGCCTCCTGCTCAAATTCGGTCCCGTTAGCCACACGGTGCTGGCGCTCGAGATTATCCGGCGTCGGCCAGACGGAGTTCTGACTGTGGGCGAGCGTTGCGAGAAGACGCTTGAGGTTCTCCCGATCCTCCATGATCGAAGGGGACGCCTTGATGTAGCGTCTCAGCATCGCCCGTGAGAACTCATTGCGCGGTCCACCGCCCCGCACACCGTCGATCAAGATATCCTCTTCGACACTGGCTCTAGGGGCATTGGGACTGCCCGCGAGGGCCAAGGTTGGCGCCGGCCCGCCGGCTCGAGCTGGAAGAGCGCTATTAGGGTTCACGCCCCAGGGAGCACCGGTGCTTCGCGCTGCCTCGGCCGATCGGCGCAGTTGCCCGAGCTGGCGCGGAGAGAAATATCCAGTCTGCGGCTCGTTCAGGGATGCCTGGAAGCGCCGTATCGCGGCACGCGTCCCCGGCCCTAAGTTGCCATCCCGCGCACCGTCGTAGAAACCGAGGCGAGCCAAATCTTCTTGCACGAAGCTTCGGTCCTGCGGCGATAGGCGTCTCTCTGCCGGCGCAAGATCCGCTGCACCAACCTCGTGACGTGGCCTCATACCACCCGACGAAAGCTGTCGGCTTTCTTGGATGCCTCGCATGAGCAGACCCAGGAAGTCCTGAGCAGGAGCAGATTGGCTTACACAGAGAAGAGGGAGGAGCAGACATGCGATCGGCCAGGAGCGGCCTCGACGTTTCATGCTGATCATGTCGCGACGTCTCTCGCTCGAACTGGCCAGATCCCGCCAACGCTACCAAGATGACCTTTCATAACCAAGGCGTACTGACGTTGCGGGCGCATACTCAATAATGATGCAGGGCCAGCTCGCATGGCTTACGCCGAATGCGCAACTTGCTCGTTTGAGTTTTGGTGCAAGTCGTCGGGGAATAAATGATCGCCTTATGTCGGAGGGGACTTGTTGGCTGGGTTGGCCTGACGGCCTTGTATCCAAAACGAGTGCGTCCCAGGCTTGCCTTGGTCCAGCTGCGGATGCTCGCAGCGGCGAGGTAATCTGTTCACTTCTGCAGTCCAAAAATGCCTTACGCACTTGGCCGGCAACTCCGTCGGACGCGCGCCGTACCACTCGGCCAGCCTATTCGACTTCGCTCGCGATAGCGTGGACGTCGCTGTTCGGTACGGGCCGGGTCCCTATTCCGATTTCGACGCTCACAGACTTCTGGTCGAGCGCGTTACTTCCGCTTGTAGTCCCCAGCTCGCCATTTGATCCGTGGGTGACCTGGAAATCGCACGCTGCTGCATTTCGAGTGGCCCCGCCTGACCAACGAGACGCCCACTTGGCCTGCTTGATTGCGGCATGCCGGCGTGACCGGCGTCGATGGCAGTGGGAGCATTCGGTTCAGCGACGAGGGGCATGTCATCCAGGCCGCGATCGCCGGCCAGGGGATAGCGCTCCTCTCTGACGTGCTAACCGCCGACGAGTTGGCGAGCGGCGCCCTGGTCCAACCTTTCGGACCAATCCTCGACGCGCACTCTTACGGGGTCGTTCGCCCACGTCACTTCGTTCGGAAAGCAGATGTCGAGAAGTTGGTCAGCTGGCCTGTCTCCGCTGCTTCAAGCTCCGTACCGATCGGCACCAAGCCAAATGTCGCCTTTCGGACAACAGCCTAATGACGGCTCACCAATCGATTTCAATCCTTGGCAAGTAACCTGCCGCGCGGTCTCGCCCGGGAGGACTGCAACTCAGCTCGGATGTTGCGCGTTAATACACGTCAACGGGGAAATTTCGAAATGTCCAAGCCTGGCAATATCTATGTCGAGCCGCGCGAGCAGGGCGACTTCGCCGTCCGCCGTGAGGGCTCGAAGCGGGCGAGCGACGTGCTTCCGACGCAGAAGGATGCGATCGCGCGGGCCCGCGAACTGGAGCCCGACAAGAAGCCGAACGTGGCGCGGGTGCGGAACACGAAGGCGGGCGGGCCCGACCAGTTCCGGAAGACGCGCTAGCCGGACGTCGCCGGGAACACTCCGCCTTGCCGGCCATGACCTCGCCGAGCGCGGTGTCGTTGGAACTGTCCCGTCACCGGCGCCGGGGTTGATGGCGCCTTCGTGAGCCGTGGGTGGTTCAGTCCTTCTCCGGTTCAGCGAACCGTAGCTCGCCCCCGAGGCGCCCTCACGGTTCAGGAGCAGCCCGTCGTGCTCCCGCAGGTGTCGCATTTCAGGCAGGTGCCGTTGCGGACCAGCGTGAAGTTAGCGCATTCTGGGCAGGCTTCGGCATTGAAGTCGCCGTTCAGCTATCAAAACATTCCAGTCTTTGTAATGCACTTCTAAGCTATTGATAAAAATACTTCAATAGGATACATTAAAACAATCATCGCATTTATGGTAATTAAGTATAGCTGAAACTCGACCGCTCCCACATTTTGAGCAAAGGCGACTCAAGTCATATTTGGGGCCAAAATGATGACTTGTTGAACGTGCGACCAGTCCGTATCGCCTCCTGATTGCCTCTTCTGGAACGCCACAATAATAATCACAGTAGTCAATCAAATCGCGTACGCTTTGAAAATTCCTAACAGCCCCATCTGGGAGCAAAAATATGTCGGCAAAGTTATTTGCTTGGTCCTCAACAAAGTATTCTCGCTCAATAAACCTTGGGGCATGCTCCGAATAGGGGGAGAATCCAAAACTGTCATCCTTGTGCAGGCATATATGTCCAGTTTCATGTGCAAGGACGAATCTTGGTAGAGGCAGCTTTTCTTTGCTATCAGACCATATGTCCTCCCGAACATACAAATCGATGGACGACGATTTTCGGCACAAATCAACTTTTGCCGGTTCGCGCATCTTAGAGACTGGCAGGATATGCCTTACAAGTCGTCCTTTGCAGCTATCTCGCAGTGGCCCGTCTATATAATCATTCAAGCAAAAATCGATAGAGTCTCGCAAGTTGCCAAACTCGCGAGCTCTCTCTGCCTCACGGTTGATTTCGGAGTATGACCGGCGCTTGGTTGTGTGAGCCTGTGCCATACCCCGATGCCTTCACGAGCAGCCAGTTGTACTGCCACAAGTGTCGCACTTCATGCATGTGCCATTTCTTACCAAGGTAAAGTTGGCACATTCGGGACATGCCTCTCCTACATACCCTTTCAGCTTAGCCTCACTTCTCCTGTACTCTTGTGACAAGAGTGCTTCGGATTGCGGCGCAGTGAATGGCAGACTGATAGCTCTATCATCCTCGCGAGGCTTCAGGGCGGTGGCCCCCCGCACCGCGTGGACCGTGCCGCCGGCCGGGGCCGTCTGGCCCGTGGCCGCCGCGGCCACCCCCATCGTGGCGCCGCCCGGGCCGCCCTGGATCAGGGTGAGTCGGTCGGCCGAGCCGCGCAGCAGGCCGCGGGAGACGATGGCCGAGGCCGCCGGAGCGGACTTGCCCGCTTCGCGGGTGGTGTCGCCCTCGCCGCCGCCGAGCACCGTGCCGCCGATCTCCGACGGGTTGACGTGGGCGAGATCGGTGCGGCCGAGATAGGACACGGCCAGTTCGCGGAAGACGTAGTCGAGCAGCGAGGTCGCGTTCTTGATCGCGTCGTTGCCCTGCACGAAGCCCGCCGGCTCGAAGCGGGTGAAGGTGAAGGCCTCGACGTATTCCTCCAGCGGCACGCCGTACTGGAGGCCGAGCGAGATCGCGATGGCGAAGTTGTTCATCAGGCTCCGGAAGGTCGCGCCTTCCTTGTGCATGTCGATGAAGATCTCGCCGAGGCGCCCGTCCTCGTACTCGCCGGTGCGCAGATAGACCTTGTGCCCGCCGACGACCGCCTTCTGGGTGTAGCCCTTGCGGCGGTCCGGCATCTTTTCCCGCGAGCGGATGCGCTCGACCCGCTCGATCACCCGCTCGACGATCTTTTCCGCCGCCGCCGCCGCCTTGGCCGCCGCCGGGGCCTGGATGATCGCCTCGAGCGCGTCCTCCGCCTCGTCCTCGTCGTCCGCGATCAGGGCGGCGTTGAGGGGCTGCGACAGCTTGGAGCCGTCGCGGTAGAGGGCGTTGGCCTTCAGCGCGAGGCGCCAGGACAGCAGGTAGGCCGCCTTGCAATCCTCCACCGTCGCGTCGTTCGGCATGTTGATGGTCTTGGAGATCGCCCCCGAGATGAAGGGCTGCGCCGCCGCCATCATGCGGATGTGGCTCTCGACCGAGAGGTAGCGCTTGCCCGTGCGGCCGCAGGGGTTGGCGCAGTCGAACACCGCGTAGTGCTCGCGCTTGAGGAAGGGCGCGCCCTCCAGCGTCATCGCCCCGCAGACATGGGTGTTGGCGGCCTCGATCTCCTTCTTCGAGAAGCCGAGGAACGGCAGCAGCTCGAAGGTCGGGTCGGCGAGCTTCTCCGCCGGCACCTTGAGGGTGTCCTTCAGGAAGTCGTCGCCGAGCGTCCAGCGGTTGAACACGAACTTGATGTCGAAGGCCGATTTCAGACCCGCTTCGACCGCCGCGATCTTGTCATCCGAAAAACCCTTGGCGCGCAGCGAGCCGGGGTTGATCGCCGGGGCCTGGCCCATCGAGCCATGGCCGACGGCGTAGGCCTCGATCTCGGCGATCTCGGCCTCGCGGTAGCCGAGCGCCCGAAGGGCGTCGGGGGCGGCTTGGTTGATGATCTTGAAGTAGCCGCCGCCGGCGAGCTTCTTGAACTTCACCAGGGCGAAGTCGGGCTCGATGCCGGTGGTGTCGCAATCCATCACGAGGCCGATCGTGCCGGTCGGCGCGATCACGGTGGCCTGCGCGTTGCGGTAGCCGTGCCGCTCGCCGAGCGCGAGCGCCCGGTCCCAGGCCGCGACGGCGTGGGCGCCGATGTCGTCCTGCGGGATGTTGGCGTGGTCGAGCGGCACGGGGGCGACGTTGAGGCCCTCGTAGCCCGTCGCCTCGCCGTGGGCGGCGCGGCGATGGTTGCGGATCACCCGCAGCATGTGGTCGGCGTTCTCAGGGTAGGCCTCGAAGGTGCCGAGTTCGGCCGCCATCTCGGCGGAGGTGGCGTAGGCCACGCCCGTCATGATCGCGGTGAGCGCGCCGGCGAGCGCCCGGCCCTTATCGGAGTCGTAGGGCAGGCCCATGGTCATCAGCAGGCCGCCGATATTGGCGTAGCCGAGGCCGAGCGTGCGGTACTTGTAGGAAAGCTCGGCGATCTCCTTCGAGGGGAACTGCGCCATCATCACCGAGATTTCGAGCACCACGGTCCAGAGCCGGTTGAGGTGCTCGAACGCCTGCGTGTCGAAGTGCTTGGTCTCGCGATCGTACATCGTCAGCAGGTTGGCGCTGGCGAGGTTGCAGGCCGTGTCGTCGAGGAACATGTACTCGGAGCACGGGTTCGAGGCCCGGATCCGCCCGCCGGTCGGGCAGGTGTGCCAGTCGTTCATCGTGGTGTTGAAGTGCAGGCCCGGATCGGCCGAGGCCCAGGCCGCCTCACCGATCTTCTCCCACAGCTCGCGCGCCTTGACGGTCTTGGAGACCCTGCCGGTGGTGCGCGAGGTCAGGCTCCAGTCGCCGTCCGCCTCGACGGCGCGCAGGAACGTATCCGTCAGCGAAACCGAGTTGTTGGAGTTCTGGCCGGCCACCGTGAGGTAGGCCTCCGAGTCCCAGTCGGTGTCGTAGACGGGGAACTCGATCTTGGTGAAACCCTGGCGCGCGAACTGGACGACGCGCTTGATGTAGGCGTCGGGCACCATCGCCTTGCGGGCGGCCTTGATCTCGCGCTTGAGAGCGGGGTTGCGCTCGGGGTCGAAGCAGGCGTCGCCCTCCGCCTCGCACTGGGTGCAGGCCTTCATCACCGCGGTCAGGTGCTTCGAGACGACCTTGGAGCCGGTCACCAGCGCGGCGACCTTCTGCTCCTCCTTCACCTTCCAGTCGATGAAGGCCTCGATATCGGGGTGGTCGATATCGACGATCACCATCTTGGCGGCGCGCCGCGTCGTGCCGCCGGACTTGATCGCGCCGGCCGCCCGGTCGCCGATCTTGAGGAAGGACATCAGGCCGGACGACTTGCCGCCGCCGCCGAGCCGCTCGTTCTCCGCGCGCAGCATCGAGAAGTTGGAGCCGGTGCCGGAGCCGTACTTGAACAGGCGGGCCTCACGCACCCACAGGTCCATGATGCCGCCCTCGTTGACGAGGTCGTCCTGCACCGACTGGATGAAGCAGGCATGCGGCTGCGGGTGCTCGTAGGCGGTGGCCGACTTCGTCAGCACGCCGGTCTTCGGGTCGCAGTAGAAGTGGCCCTGGCTCGGCCCGTCGATGCCGTAGGCCCAGTGCAGGCCGGTGTTGAACCATTGCGGCGAGTTCGGCGCGACCATCTGGCGGGCGAGCATGAAGCGCAGCTCGTCCATGAAGGCCGCGGCATCCTCCTCGGAGGAGAAATAGCCGCCCTTCCAGCCCCAGTAGGTCCAGCAGCCGGCGAGCCGGTCGAACACCTGGGTGGAGGAGATCTCGGAGACGAAGCGCTCGTCCTCGGGAAGCTCGGCGAGCGCCGCCTCGTCCGGCACGGAGCGCCAGAGGAAGGAGGGGACGCTGTTCTCCTCGATCTTCTTCAGGCGCGCGGGGACGCCGGCCTTGCGGAAGTATTTCTGGGCCAGCACGTCGGCGGCGACCTGGCTCCAGCTCTCGGGCACCGAGATGCCGGCGAGCCGGAAGACGACCGAGCCGTCCGGGTTGCGGATTTCGCTCACCGCCTCGCGGAAGGCGATGGACGCGTAGGGAGACTGGCCTGCCGTGGTGTAGCGCCGCTCGAACCGCATGAATCCCTCTCCCTCGGGGCCGAAGGGCCCCGTGCCGCGGTGCGAGCCGCGATGCCTGGATGAAAAGCCGGAACTTGCCCCGGCCGGTCCGTAGGCCCCCTGATTCCATCAGGTGGGGGCCTGTCCGTCATGCGGAAACAGGGTCTTTCGAGAACCCCGCCGAGCCGTCCGAAGCGATGCCCGAACCTTACGTCCGGGTGGCCATCTGCGTCAATAACTAGTGCCGGCTACCCGTGTTCCGCGCTAGATGTTGTGTTCTTCGCCATAAACCTGTGGATATCCGGAACGTCGTGCTAAGTGGCCTTTCGGCCTGATCGAATCCGCCGGGAAATTTTTTCGATTCACAGGCTGCACGGGGCTCGGGATCGTCGTTGGCCGGGTTCGATAGGGTTAACGGCCGCACGAGACCGGGCGGGCGTGCCGAAAATGCGACAGCGCCGCAGGGCGCTGGACTCGCGCGCGCGTCACGACCATAACGGCGCGGCGACGGCGCCCGCGGACCCCGTCGCCCGCCGGAGGAACCATGGCCCTCAAGGACACGCTGCTGCGCATCTTCACGTGGTGGAACGGGCAGACGATGTCGCTCGCGCTCTACACGGCGCGCAGCGGGCATTTCGTCGGTTCCGACGAGCTCGGCAACAAGTACTACAAGGCGCAGGGCCCGCTCATCGACCGCTCGGTCGGCTCGGAGCGGCGCTGGGTGGTCTATAATGGCTACGCCGACGCCTCGCGCGTGCCGCCGGGCTGGCGGGCTTGGCTGTGCCACAACGGCGACGTCCCTCCGAGCGAGGAGGACTACACGCCGCGTGAGTGGCAGAAGCCCCACGAGGAGAACCTCACCGGCACGGCGGCCGCCTACCGGCCGAAGGGCTCGCAGCTCTCCTGGGGCGCACGCCCCGCCGCCACCGGCGACTACGTGCCGTGGACGCCGGGCGAGTAGACGGTTTCTCGTTTCCTTCGCCGGCTTGCCGGTGAACGGATCGGCGCGTCGGGCCTTGTCCCTCCATCGAAGGATGGAATGGGACGATCCATGCGAGCGACGATGGTGGCCCTGCTGCTGTGCCTCTCCGCGACGGCGGCGCGGGCGCAGGAGGCCGATGCCCAGGCGCAGGCCGAGCTGACGCCGGTCCTGAAATCGGAAAACCTCGTCTTCAACGGCATCACCCGCTCCAGGGACGGGCGGCTGTTCTCCCCCTTCCAGCGCCAGCAGAAGGACAAGGGGATCGAGCTCGGCGAGTGGGTGGACGGCAAGCCCGTGCCCTACCCGGATGCCGCCTGGAACAGCTGGAAGACCGGCGAGGACGCCTCCAAGGCTTTCGTCGGCGCCAACGCGATCCGCATCGGCCCGGACGGCGACCTCTGGGTGGTGGACAAGGGCGCGGCGGAGCTCGGCGGAGCGCCCCTGCCCGGCGGGCCGAAGCTCGTGCAGATCGATCTCGCGGGCAACACGGTCCGCAAGGTCTTCCCCCTGGAGAAGGGGACCACGGACAAGAGCTTCATCGACGATTTCCGCTTCAACGGCCGCAAGGTCTACCTGACCGATGCCGGCCAGCCCGGGATCATCGTGCTCGACCTCGACGACGGCTCGCTCCGGCGCGTGCTCGAAGGGCATCCCTCCACGGTGTCGCAGCGCCCGCTCACCGGTGAGAACAAGGTGCTGCTCGACCCGAAGGACAAGCCGATCGCGATCCACGCCGACCAGCTCGAAGTCTCGCCGGACGGCAAGTGGTTCTACTATCAGGCCTGCCCCGGCCCGCTCTACCGCATCGAGACCAGGTGGCTCGACGATGCCGGGGTCAGCGACGCCGAGCGGGGCAAGCATGTGGCGCTGTTCGCCGCCACGGTCTCCACCGGCGGCACCGCGATCGATGCCGAGGGCAACATCTACGCCTCCGACACCGACAACCTGCGCATCCTGAAATTCGCCCCCGACGGCACGCAGAGCACGCTGGTGCAGGACCCGCGGCTCGTCTGGGGTGACGCGATGTGGATCGACGAGGAGGGCGGCCTGTGGATTCCGGCCGCGCAGATGAACCGCAGCAAGGCGATGAACGGCGGCACGTCGAAAATCGTCTTCCCGACCACGATCTTCCGCATGTCGATCGGCGCCAAGCCGGTGCGGAACTAGGGAATCGGCCAAGTCTCCATTTTTCCACCGCCGCCCTTTTTCGACCACCCTTACGGTGTTGGAACGGCCGGATCGTTTGCCGGCCGTGGCGGCCGGAGCCAGACTCAAGAGGGCGCCTTGAGCCGCATCCCCGCAACCGTTCTGCGCCGGACCGCGCTCGGCACGCTGGCGCTGATCCTGTCCGCGCTGCCGGCCTCCGCCGACAAGATCAAGAACCCAACGGCGGTGTTCTCCGGCCTCGACAAGATCACCGGCCGGATCGTGACCTTCGAGGTCTCCATCGACGAGACGGTGCAGTTCGGCGCCCTGCAGCTCACGCCGCGGGTCTGCTACTCGCGCCCGCCCACCGAGACGCCGAAGACCACGGCCTTCCTCGAGGTCGACGAGGTGACGCTCGACAGCAAGTACCGGCGCATCTTCACGGGCTGGATGTTCGCGTCGAGCCCGGGGCTCCACGCCATCGAGCACCCGATCTACGACGTGTGGCTGACCGATTGTAAGGGCGGCACCGACGTGATCGCCGAGGCGAAGGAGCAGGAGGACGTCCCCGCGCTCGCCTCCCGCCAGGAGAAGCCGAAGAAGAAGGGCGCGGACCCGACCAAGACGGCTCAACAGGTCAACCAGAACGGTCAGGTCGACGTCGAGGGCCCGCGCGGCGTGCCGGTGCAGCCCAAGCAGAAGCCCTCGCGAAAGTTCTTCCCGAACAACGAGGGCCCGGCGCCGGCCCCGCCGCCCCCGCGCGAGCCGCAATCGATCTTCGACGCGATCTTCCGGTAGAGCATCGTCCCTACGAGGCCAGCCGCTGCCGCGAGGTCATGAACGGCCCCTGCGGCTGGCGGGCGGCGGCGAAGGTGCCGAGCCCGACCGGGTGGGGCATGCCGACATAGATCGCCTCCATGCCGCCGGAGAGACGGTAGGCTTCGTGCCAGAAGCCGTTTCCGGCGGAATCGCGGCCGAAATCCCGCCACCACGTCTTGTGCGGATCCGAGCGGGTGAAGCTCTCCAGGCTCTCCAGATCGCGCCAATACTGCCGCATGCCGATATGGTTGAAGCCGTAGACGAGGTTCTCGTGCGCGAGCAGCCCGTCGGGCATCTCCCGCTGCACCTGCGACAGGCCGCGCCCGATGCCGAGCAGCGCCTTCAGGCCCCGCAGCCGGCCGACCCGGAAGCCGAGATAGACCACCACGAGGCCGGGATAGGCCGAGAGATCGACCGAGTCCCGCCGGGGTCGGCCGCTCCCGGTCGCTTGCTCATCCGCGGTCTGCATGGCATCCACTCCATGTTTACAATGTAATCATAGGCGCGTTGCTTACAGTGTCAACATCGCGGGGGGAACCGAATCCGGCCAAGGGCGGCTACCATCACGGCGAGCTGCGCGAGGCTCTGGTCGCGGCCGGGCTGTCGATCCTGGAGGAGGGGGGTGAGGCGGCCTCGCTCGGCCTGCGCGAGACCGCGCGCCGGGCGGGCGTGTCGGCGATGGCGCCCTACCGCCACTTTCCCGACAAGGATGCCCTGCTCGCCGCGGTGGCCGTCGTCGGCTTCGAGCGGCTGCGCGCGGCTTTGGCGGCGGCCGACCGCGGAGGGGCGGGGTCGGGACGGGAGGCCCTCTACGCGCAGGGGGCGGCCTATGTCGCCTTCGCCTCCGCGCAGCCCGGCCTGTTCCGCTTGATGTTCGGCGGCGCGCGGTCCGGCGGCGGAGCCCGGCCCCCGGCGCTGTGCGACGCCTCCGCCGCGGCCTACGCGGTGCTGTCGGAGCGGGTCGCCACGCTGGTGCCGGCCGCCGAAGCGGCCGACGAAGCCCTGCGGTCCTGGGCCCTGGTCCACGGCATCGCGTCGCTCGTCATCGACGGCTTGCTCGGCGACGCGGTGCGCACGGACCCGCGGGCGGCCGCAGCCCTCGCCGATCGCCTGGTGCGGCTCGAACCGATTCCCAGCTGAAGAAATCGGGATTCCAAAGGGATCATCCCTTTGGCGGGGCGCCGGGGCAGAGCCCCGGCCTCCCTTCAACCAGGGCTCCGCCCTGGACCCGCGAAAGGACCCTTCCTTTCGAAACCTGAACTATGCCTCGGTGATGCCGATCCCGAGGGCGGCGAGGGCCTCGGCGCCGCGAAACACCCGGTCCGGCGGGCCCCACTCGGCCTGTTCGGCGATCGCGACGGCGAGCTGGCGCTTGTAGATGTGGCGCGGCACCTCCTCGACGCCGAACTGGCTCAGGTGATCGGTGAGGAACTGCGTGTCGGCGAGCCGGTAGCCGCCCGCCCGGAGCCGCGCGACGAGATGGACCAGGGCGACCTTCGAGGCGTCGCGCGCCTCGTGGAACATGCTCTCGCCGAAGAAGGCCGCCCCGAGCGAGACGCCGTAGAGGCCGCCCGCGAGACGCCCCTCGTGGTAGACCTCGATCGTGTGGCAGTGGCCGAGATCGAACAGCGCGCCGTAAAGGTCGCGGATGCGGGCGTTGATCCAGGTGCGGGCCGTGTCGCGGCGGGGGGCGGCGCAGCCGTCGATCACCGCGTCGAAATCCCGGTCGCTCACCACCTCGAACAGATCCGAGCGCACTGTGCGGGCGAGGCGCCGGGGCACGTGGAATCGGTCGAGGGGCAGCACGCCGCGGGCACGGGGCTCGACCCAGTAGATCGTCGGATCGTCCGCATCCTCGGCCATCGGGAAGATCCCGGCGGCGTAGGCCTTGAGCAGGATGTCGGGCGTGATGTCCACGGGATGCCTGTCGTGCATCGAAGCGTTGTCGCGCGCTCCGGGCGCCGACACCAGCCGTCAGGAGGAAGCAGGCGTGACGGGACACGCCTGCCGTCCCATCCTCTCAGCGCCGCGGCTCGACGCCGGCCAGTTCCTCGCGGGCGAGGAAGCTTTCGAGCCAGTGGATGTCGTAGAGACCGTTCTGGACGTCGGTGTTGCGCACCAGCGTCCGGAACAGCGGCAGCGTCGTGTCGATGCCGTCGACCACGAACTCGTCGAGCGCCCGGCGCAGGCGCATCAGGCACTCGTTGCGGGTGCGCCCGTGCACGATCAGCTTGCCGATCAGGGAGTCGTAGTGCGGCGGGATGCGGTAGCCTTGGAAGGCGGCCGAATCGACCCGCACACCGAGACCGCCCGGCGGGTGGAAATAGGTGATCAGGCCCGGCGAGGGGCGGAAGGTCGAGGGATGCTCGGCGTTGATCCGGCACTCGATGGCGTGGCCCTCGACCTTGATGTCCTCCTGCGCCACCGACAGGCCGCCGCCGGCCGCGACCCGGATCTGCTCGTTCACGAGATCGATCCCGGTGATCATCTCTGTCACCGGGTGCTCCACTTGGATTCGAGTGTTCATCTCGATGAAGTAGAACCGCCCGTCCTCGTAGAGGAACTCGATGGTGCCGGCGCCGATATAGCCGAGTTCGCGCATGGCGTTGGCGCAGATGCCGCCGATCTCGGCCCGCATCTCGGCGTTGAGCGCGGGCGAGCCGCCTTCCTCCCAGACCTTCTGGTGCCGGCGCTGGAGCGAGCAGTCGCGCTCGGCCAGGTGCACGGCGCCGCCGCGGCCGTCGCCGAGGATCTGCACCTCGATGTGGCGGGGCTTGGTCAGGTACTTCTCGAGATAGACCGCGTCGTCGCCGAAGGCGGCCTTGGCCTCGGTGCGGGCCATGTCGAGGGCCTGTTCCAGGTCGGCTTCCGAGCGGGCGACCTTCATGCCGCGCCCGCCGCCACCGGAGGCCGCCTTCACCAGCACGGGATAGCCGATCTCGGCGGCGACCCGCTTGGCCTCGTCCGGATCGCTGACCCCGCCCTCGGAGCCCGGCACGCAGGGGATGCCGAGGCGCTTGGCGGTGCGCTTGGCCTCGATCTTGTCGCCCATCACCCGGATATGCTCGGCCTTGGGGCCGATGAAGCCGATATTGTGGTGGGCCAGCACCTCGGCGAAGCGGGCGTTCTCGGAGAGGAAGCCGTAGCCGGGATGGACCGCGTCCGCCCCGGTGATCTCGCAGGCGGCGATGATCGAGGGGATGTTGAGGTAGCTGTCGCGGGCGGCCGGCGGGCCGATGCAGACGCTCTCGTCGGCGAGCCGCACATGCATGGCGTCGGCATCCGCCGTCGAGTGGACGGCGACGGTGGCGATACCGAGCTCCTTGGCCGCCCGCAGGATGCGGAGCGCGATCTCGCCGCGGTTGGCAATCAGGATCTTGTCGAACATCGCGGGGCGGCTACTCGAGAACGAGGAGGGCTTCGCCGTACTCGACCGGCATCCCGTCCTCGACGAAGATCGCGGTCACCGTACCGGCGCGGGGCGCGACGATTTCGTTGAAGGTCTTCATGGCCTCGACCAGCAGCAGCTTGTCGCCGGCCTGGACCTTGGTGCCGACCTCGATGAACGGCTTCGCCTCCGGCGAGGGCCGCAGGTAGGCGGTGCCGACCATGGGGGAGGGGACCGCTCCGGGATGGCCCGCGCCGGATTTGGCGGGCGCGGGCGCCAGGGCGGCCGCCGGCGCGGCGGCCGGAGCCGCCGCGACCACCGCCGGGGCGGCCGGCGCGACCTGAACCGAGACCGCCTCGATCTTGCGGGCGACGCGGATGCGCAGGTCACCCTTCTCGACCTCGATCTCGCTCAGATCGGTCTCGGCGACCATCCGGGCGAGCTCGCGCACCAGTTCGGGATCGAAGGGTTCGTTCTTGGCCATCGGCTCTTGGTTCACGTCAGGAGGCGGCAGGGAGCTGTCCGCGCAGGAGATGGGCGAGGGCATCGAGCCCGACAATGTAGCTGTGGGGCCCGAAGCCCGAAATCACACCGGCGCAGACCGGGGCGATCCGCGACACGTGCCGGAATTCCTCGCGGGCGTGGACGTTCGAGAGGTGGATCTCCACCGCCGTCACCCCCGCTCCCTTGATCGCGTCGCGCAGCGCGATCGAGGTGTGCGTGTAGGCGGCGGCGTTGATGAGCACCCCGGCGCCGGCGGCGCCGGCCTCCTGCACGAAGGTCACGAGTTCACCCTCGTGATTCGTCTGACGGAAGGTCAGGGCGATATCGAGGCGGGCCGCGTGATCCTGCAGGCTCCGCTCGATCTCGGCGAGCGTCGCGGCGCCGTAGATGCCCGGCTCGCGCCTGCCCAGCAGGTTCAGGTTCGGCCCGTTGAGGCAGTGGATCGCGATCATGCCGTCCGGATGGCGTCGGCCGGAGGTTTCGCGAACCGCCCGGCAGGAGGGGCGGTCTTAGACGAGTGTCTTGGGGCGCGACAAGGGCAGTGTTGGGCCGGCGATCCGGCCACGCTTTCAATAGGTCCAGCGCTGCGCCTTGTTCACGAGGAAATCGCGGAACGCCTGGACGCGGGCGACCGAACGCATCTCCTCGGCATAGACGAGGTAGCTTTCCATGGTCGGCATCTCGCTCTCGCGCAGCACCTGGACGAGGCTCTCGTTCCCGTCGACGGCGTAATCCGGCAGGATGCCGACGCCGACGCCCGCCTCCATCGCCTTGTGGAGGGCGGTGATGTTGTTGACCGTGAAGTGGACCGGACGGCGCTCGTCGCCCTCGCGGCCGATGCTGGCGAGGTAGTGGGTGGCGAGCAGGTAGGACGGCTCGTTGCCGCCGAAGGAGACGAGGCGGTGCTCGTCGAGGTCGGCGATGGTCTTCGGCTCGCCGAAGCGCTTGACGTAATCGGGGCTCGCGAAGGCGTGATAATGCACCGTGAACAGCCGCCGCTGGATCAGGTCCGGCTGGGCGGGCCGCCGCATGCGGATCGCGATGTCGGCCTCGCGCATGGCGAGGTCCAGCTCCTCGTTGGTGAGGACCAGCTCGATCCGCACGTCCGGATAGAGGTCGAGGAATTCGGAGACGCGCTGCGACAGCCAGGAGGTGCCCAGGCCCACCGTCGTCGTCACCCGCAGGTCGCCGGAGGGGCGCTCGCTCGTCTCGACGAGGCGGGCGCGGGTGTTCTCCAGCCTGAGCTTCATGTCGCGCGCGGCGCGGAACAGCAGGTCGCCCTGCTCGGTGAGGATCAGGCCGCGGGCATGCCGGTGGAACAGCGGCGCCTTCAGCTCCCGCTCCAGGGCGCTAATCTGCCGGCTGACCGCCGACTGGCTGAGGCCGATGTCGTCGCCCGCCCGCGTGAAGCTCCCGGCTTCCGCGACGTTGAGGAAAATCCGGATCTTGTCCCAATCCAAGGCCGTCACTCCCGCCCGTCGAGGTCGGCCCGTCGCGGTCAGCCCGTCACGGGGGACTACGACCTTCGGGCGTTGCACGACGCCAGTCTGTTGCTCCGCCGTGCCCGGCGAAAGGCTCCATCGCGAAACCCGCCGGCTCCCGCAGCATTCCAATTATGACGACAACCTTGCAATTTGGTTGCGTCTTTTTCGCCATCAACAGGGGAATCCGGGTCGAACACCATCCCGAATGCTTCGACACCGCCTGTTCCCGTCCGGTCTCCGCGTCCGACACGATGGCGAAGCGGGCGTTCTTTTGAACAGTACTTGAAACGCCCGCAGAACACCCGCTCCCCGCCGACCGATGAGACCGACGGGAGACTGTCGATGCGGGGCGCCTACTCGGCCGCGGCCTTGGCCGGGCTCTCGCCGACATCGAGGTTGGCCAGGAACTTCTCCGCTTCCAGCGCGGCCATGCAGCCCATGCCGGCCGCGGTGATCGCCTGCCGGTAGACGTCGTCGGTGACGTCGCCCGCCGCGAAGACGCCGGGGATCTCGGTCGCGGTGGTGCCCGGCGTCACCGTGATGTAGCCGCCGTGCCGCATCGGCAGCTGGCCCTCGAAGATCGCGGTGGCGGGCTGGTGGCCGATGGCGACGAACAGGCCGTCGGTGGCGTGCTCGACGATTGCGCCGGACCGCAGGTCCTTGAGGCGCAGATGCGTGACCGAGGGCGGGGCGTCGGAGCCGCAGATCTCCTCCACCGCGTGGTGCCACTTCACCGTGACGTTGGCGTGCTTGAACAGGCGCTCCTGCAGGATGCGCTCGGCCCGGAACTCGCCGCGGCGGTGGATGACGGTGACCGACTTGGCGAGGTTGGCGAGATACAGCGCCTCCTCGACCGCGGTGTTGCCGCCGCCGACCACGGTCACGTCCTTGCCGCGGAAGAAGAAGCCGTCGCAGGTGGCGCAGGCCGAGACGCCGAAGCCCTGGAACTTCGCCTCCGACGGCAGGCCGAGCCACTTCGCCTGGGCGCCGGTGGCGATGATCAGCGCGTCGCAGGTATAGGTCTCGCCGGAATCGGCCTCGAGCCGGAACGGGCGGACGTTGAGATCGACCTTGGTGATGTATTCGGACACGATCTTCGTGCCGACATGCTCGGCCTGGAGCCGCATCTGCTCCATCAGCCACGGGCCCTGGATGGCTTCCGCGAAGCCCGGATAATTCTCGACATCGGTCGTGATCATCAACTGGCCGCCGGGCTGGAAGCCCGAGATCAGCAGCGGCTCGACCATGGCGCGGGCGGCGTAGATCGCGGCGGTGTAGCCGGCCGGCCCCGAGCCGATGATCACGAGCCTCGCATGGGTGTGCGCCATCTGTGCCGTCTCCTGTCAGGGGCGGGCACGGTCTCCGAAGGGCCGGCCGTCCACTCGTCCTGTGTTCCGTCGCGCCCGATCTTGCACGATGCGGGCATAAGATTTCCTTCCGAAGACCGGGGCGCGTGCGAACGTCCCGTTCTTCCCGCTCGCCGTCTCAGAACGGCCCGCGTGACGGCGCGGCCGGCGTCGCGGAAGGCGCGCCGGGTGCGGCCTCCGGGCGCTCCGCGGCGAGGCGCCGCCGGTGCTGTCCGTACGCCTCGGCGAGCGCGGCGGCGATCTCCGGCGTCGCGTCGATCGGCGCGTAGCGCAGGGCCTCCAGGCGCCCGATGAAGGGTTTCAGCGCGCCGGCCATGGCAAGGCCGGCGAACATCCGCCGGTGCCGGATATAGGTGCGCGGCAGGTCGAACAGCAGGAGGGGCACGCCGGTGCTCGCCGCCTCGCCGACCATGTTGGCGGAATCGGAGGTGACGACGATGTGGTCGGCGATCGCCAGCATGCCGACATAGGGGTTCTCGCCGCTGCCGTCCCAGAAGAAGCCGCCCTTGTCCTTCACCAGGTTTTCCAGGGCCGTGCGCAGGTCCGGCGGCGTGCGCCGGGAGACCGTCAGCATCAGCGAGCAGCCGCCCTCGGCGAGCTTGGTGAGGTCGCGCACCAGCCGCTGCATGTCCGCCCTGCGGTAGCGCAGATGCCGGCTGTCGCCGCCGATCAGCACGGCGATGCGCGGCCAGGGCAGGCGCGCGAGACGCGGGTCGGGCGTCGTGCGGGCGGCGTCGAGCCGGGCGCGGGAGACGGGATGCGGCGCGGTCAGGGTGGTGAAGACGTTGGGCCCGCGCAGGTCGTCGTAATCGGGCACCCAGATGAAGTCGGCCGTGTCGTGGCCGGTGCGCGGATCCTTGAGGAAGGCGGTGAAGGTCCTCTGGTTCGAGGCGCGGCGCACGGCGCGCAGATAGGGCACGGCGCGCCGCCCCGACGCGATCAGGAGGTCGGGGAGCGGGCCCTGAAGCAGGCCGCCGGCCCGGCCGGGCGCATCCCGCGGATCGATCGGTCCCCAGGGCGCCATCCAGGTCAGGGGGCGCCCGTCCGGAATGCGCCGTGTCTCGTAGGCGAGGCCGAGCGTCTCGGCGATGCCGATGCACTGGTTCTCGTCGCCGGCCTTCCCGTCGGTGAGGATCCAGGCGCGGGCCCGCGCGAGTTCCGGCGGTCCGCTGCCGTCCGCCTTCACCGGCCCTTGTTCGTTCACGCGACGCAAACTTCCGGTCCTCTGAACCCCGGCCTACTGGGCCGGAAGTCTCCGCCGCAGCCACTGCGCGTAGTGCTCGGCCAAAGCTGCCACCCGCCGCCGCTCGGAGGCCGGATCGTACCACGCGCCGCCGGAGCTCGCGGGCAGGGCCGAGAGCTGCGGGTGGCGCGCGAGGATCTCGCCCCCGCGCCCGACCAGCAGGGCCTCGCCGTCGAGGTAGTCGGTCGAGCCGCCACCGCCGAGGCTGCCGCCGCGGCCGAAACCCTCGCCGCCGGCATAGGGGGTGAGCGAGAGGCCGCTCACGCGCACCACCAGAGTCGGGCCGCCGCGCACCATGCGGTCGGCAAAGCTGCGCCGCAGCGCCTCGGTCAGGTCCGCCCGCAGCGCGTCCGTCTGCGGGCCCCGGGCATAGGCCTGCAACGGCCGCACATCGACGGCGATGCTGCCGAACCGGTCGAACTCCTGCGCCGGGGCGGGAGCGATCCCGGCGAGGAGGCCGAGCAGGGCCGCGAGACCGGCGGCGCGCAAAGGGATCAGGCTCCCCACTCGACGGCGACGACCTCGTAGGACTTGCCGCCGCCCGGCGTCGTGACCTCCACCGTGTCGCCGACGGCCTTGCCGATCAGGGCCCGGGCGATGGGCGAGGAGATCGAGACGCGGCCCTCGCGCACATCCGCCTCCGGCTCGCCGACGAGCTGGTAGGTCTTCTCTTCCTCGGTGTCCTCGTCCAACAGCTTCACGCGGGCGCCGAACTTGATCTTGGAGCCGGACAGCTTCGAGGTGTCGATGATCTCGGCGCGCGCGATCATGCTCTCGAGTTCGAGCACCCGGCCCTCGTTGTGGGACTGGGCCTCCTTGGCGGCGTGATACTCGGCGTTCTCGGACAGGTCGCCGAGCGCGCGGGCCTCGGAGATCGCCTGGATGATCCGGGGACGTTCCACCTGCTGGCGCTGCTTCAGCTCCTCCTCGAGGGCTGCGTAGCCGCGTGCCGTGATGGGAAGCTTGTCGATGCTCATGGTCTCGCGCCACAATGAAGAGGCCCGGCCGGAGCGAACGCTCCTTCCGGGCCGGGATAACGGCTCTCGATGTGTGGCCCCGGGCCGCCCGCCTCCGCGCGGCGGGCCACCCGGCACACGAACGTTGATTTAGGCCGCGAAGTATTCCTGCAAGGCACGCACCTGGAGATCGCCTTCGAGATAGGCCTTGATCCCCTCGGCCGCCGCCATCGCACCGGCGAGAGTGGTGTAGTACGGCACTTTATGCAAGAGGGCCGCCCGCCGGAGCGAGCGCGAGTCGGACAGGGCGCCAGCCCCCTCCGTCGTGTTGATCACGAGCGCGATATCGCCGTTCTTGATCGAGTCGACGATGTGGGGCCGGCCCTCCAGCACCTTGTTGATGCGCTGGGTCGGGATGCCCTCATCCGCCAGGTAGCGCTGCGTGCCGCCGGTCGCGAGGATGGTGAAGCCGAGGTCGGAGAGCAGCCGGATGGTCGGCAGCACCCGCGGCTTGTCGTCGTCGCGCACGGAGACGAACACCGTGCCGGTGCGCGGCACCGCGGTCCCCGAGCCGAGCTGGCTCTTGGCGAAGGCCACGCCGAAGCCGGCATCCAGCCCGATCACCTCGCCGGTGGAGCGCATCTCCGGCCCGAGCAGCACGTCCACGCCGGGGAAGCGGGCGAAGGGGAACACCGCCTCCTTCACCGCGATGTGGTCGAGTTGCTTCGGCTTGAGGCCGAAGGCGTCGAGCCGCTCGCCGGCCATGATCCGCGCGGCGATCTTGGCGATCGGCTCGCCGATCACCTTGGCGACGAAGGGCACCGTGCGCGAGGCGCGCGGGTTCACCTCCAGCACGTAGATCGTGCCGTCCTTGATCGCGTACTGCACGTTCATCAGGCCGCCGACCTTAAGGGCCAGCGCCATCGCCTTGGTCTGGCGCTCCAGCTCGTCGAGGATCTCGGGCGCGAGCGAGCGGGGCGGCAGCGAGCAGGCGGAATCGCCCGAATGGATGCCCGCCTCCTCGATGTGCTCCATGATGCCGGCGATGAACACGGTCTCGCCGTCGCAGACCGCGTCGACATCGACCTCGGTCGCGTCCGAGAGGTAGCGGTCGAACAGGAGCGGGTTCTTGCCCAGCACCGTGTTGATCTGCCCCGTCTTGTCGTTGGGGTAGCGCGCCTTGACGTCGGAAGGGATCAAGCTCGGCAGCGTGCCGAGCAGGTACTCGGCGAACTGCGCCTCGTCGCGGATGATCGCCATGGCGCGGCCGCCCAGCACGTAGCTCGGGCGCACGACGAAGGGCAGGCCGAGCTCGGCCGCCACCAGCCGGCTCTGCTCCACCGAGAAGGCGATGCCGTTCTTGGGCTGCTTGAGGCCGAGCTTGTCCAGCAGCCGCTTGAACTGGTCGCGGTCCTCGGCGAGGTCGATGGCGTCGGGCGAGGTGCCGAGGATCGGCACCCCGGCGCCCTCCAGCGCGCGGGCGAGCTTGAGCGGCGTCTGGCCGCCGAACTGCACGATCACGCCGTGGAGCGTGCCCGCCTGCCGCTCGGTCTCGACGATCTCCAGCACGTCCTCGGCCGTCAGCGGCTCGAAGTAGAGGCGGTCGGAGGTGTCGTAGTCGGTCGAGACCGTCTCCGGGTTGCAGTTGACCATGATGGTCTCGTAGCCGGCTTCCGTCAGCGCGAAGCAGGCGTGGCAGCAGCAATAGTCGAACTCGATGCCCTGGCCGATCCGGTTGGGGCCGCCGCCGAGGATGATGACCTTCTTCTTGTCCGACGGATACGCCTCGTCGGCGGTTTGGCCGGCGAACGGCGCGACGTAGGTCGAGTACATGTAGGCGGTCGGCGCCTTGAACTCGGCGGCGCAGGTATCGATCCGCTTGAAGACCGGGCGCACGCCGAGAGCCCGGCGGGTGGCGCGCACGGCCTCTTCCTCGGTGTTGACGAGCACGGCGAGCCGCGCGTCGGAGAAGCCGGCCGCCTTGAGCTGGCGGAAGGCGCCCGCGGTCGTCGGCAGGCCGTGCGCCTTCACCCGGTTCTCCAGATCGACGATGGCCTGGAGCTGCTCCAGGAACCACGGGTCGATCTTGCAGGAGGCGTGGATCTCCTCGTGGCTGATCCCGAGGCGCATCGCCTGGGCGACCTTGAGCAGGCGGTCCGGGGTCGGGGTGCCGAGGGCGGCCTTGATCGCGTTGTGGTCGTCGCCCTTGCCGAGCCCCTCGATCTCGATCTCGTCGAGGCCGGTGAGGCCGGTTTCAAGCGAGCGCAGCGCCTTCTGCAGGGATTCCGCGAAGCAGCGGCCGATCGCCATGGCCTCGCCCACCGACTTCATGGCGGTGGTCAGCGTCGGCTCGGCGCCGGGGAACTTTTCGAAGGCGAAGCGCGGGATCTTGGTGACGACGTAGTCGATCGTCGGCTCGAACGAGGCCGGGGTCGCGCCGCCGGTGATGTCGTTGGCGATCTCGTCCAGCGTGTAGCCGACGGCGAGCTTGGCCGCGACCTTGGCGATCGGGAAGCCGGTGGCCTTCGAGGCCAGCGCCGAGGAGCGCGAGACCCGCGGGTTCATCTCGATCACGATCATCCGGCCCGTGGCCGGGTCGATGGCGAACTGCACGTTCGAGCCGCCGGTCTCGACGCCGATCTCGCGCAGAACGGCGAGGGAGGCGTCGCGCATCACCTGATATTCCTTGTCGGTGAGCGTCAGCGCCGGCGCGACGGTGATCGAGTCGCCCGTGTGGACGCCCATCGGATCGACGTTCTCGATGGAGCAGACGATGATGCAGTTGTCCGCACGATCACGGACGACCTCCATCTCGTACTCCTTCCAGCCGAGCACGCTCTCCTCGATCAGCACCTCGTTGGTCGGCGAGGCGTCGATGCCGCGCTCGACGATTTCGAGGAACTCCTCGCGGTTGTAGGCGATGCCGCCGCCGGTGCCGCCCATGGTGAAGGAGGGGCGGATGATCGCCGGCAGGCCGACTTCGGCGAGCGCGATCAGCGCCTGGCCGAGCGCGTGCTCGATGTAGCGCCGCCGCCGGTCGCCCTCGCCCCCGCTCCACTGCCGCTCGAACTCGGCGAGCGCCGTCTCGCGGGCGGCCGGGTCCGATTGCGCGCCCTCGATGCGCGCCTTCTCGGCGAGGTAGCGGTCGCGGTCGGCCTTCTTGGCGGCGGAGGCGTTGGCGAGCGCGGATTTCGGCGTCTCAAGGCCGATCTTGGTCATCGCGTCGCGGAAGAGGTTGCGGTCCTCCGCCTTGTCGATGGCCTCTGCCGTCGCGCCGATCATCTGCACGCCGAACTTTTCCAGCACGCCCATGCGCTTCAGCGACAGCGCGCAGTTGAGCGCGGTCTGTCCGCCCATGGTCGGCAGGAGGGCGTCGGGCCGCTCCTTCTCGATGATCTTGGCGACGACCTCCGGGGTGATCGGCTCGACATAGGTAGCGTCGGCCATGTCCGGATCGGTCATGATCGTCGCCGGGTTCGAGTTCACCAGGACGATCCGGTAGCCCTCTTCGCGCAGGGCCTTGCAGGCCTGGGTGCCGGAATAATCGAATTCGCAGGCCTGCCCGATGATGATGGGCCCCGCACCGATGATGAGAATGGAAGAGATGTCGGTGCGTTTCGGCATTGAGCGCCTTGAAGCGAGTTCGCGCGCGCTCGCCCTCGCGCGCCGCCGGTTCGCGGGCGGTGCCAAGGGGGCGCAGGCGCTGGGATGATCGTCAAGCCCCGCGTTTACACGCAGCCGCGCGGGTTTGAAAGGGCCGCCCGGCCCATCCTCCCGCCGGCGGGATCGACAGCGTATCTCGAAGTGTAATTATTCAATTTTGCAAGTAAATATCGGTTTGATGGATCGATCGAGAGTCTATATCCAACGAAAATCGACAAAAACGGTCGATGATCTTCAGAATTATTCCGAGGAAGCGAATGATGATCTTCAGGGCCTTGGTCGTCGCCGCCGCTCTCGCCGTCGCCCTGCCGGCGGCGGCCGACGAAGTTTCGGTCAAGATGCTGAACAGCGGGCCGGGCGGGATGATGGTGTTCGACCCCGCCTTGGTGCGGCTGAAGCCCGGCGACAGCATCAAGTTCGTGCCCACCGACAAGGGGCACAACGTCGAGACCATCAAGGGCATGGCGCCGGAGGGCGCGGACTACGTGAAGTCGGCCGTGGGGCAGGAGACCGTGGTCAAGTTCGACAAGGAGGGCGTCTACGGCTTCAAATGCTCGCCGCACTACATGATGGGCATGGTCGCCCTCGTCGTGGTCGGCGACAAGCGCGACAACCTCGAAGCAGCCAAGAGCATCCAGCACAACAAGCTGACGCAGAAGCGCATGGAGCCGCTGCTCGCCCAGGTCCAGTAAGACGAGGTCCGGTGCCGTCGGCGGCCCAGCCCCTCGCGGCTCGGGCCGTCGGCCTCAATCGCCCGCCATCACCAGCGCCCAGAACCGCTTGTAGCGCGTCGCCGGCGCATCGACCCGGGCGATGCCGACCCGGCGCAGCTGCGGCATCAGCATGTTGCGATTGTGCTCGGGCGAGGCCTTCCAGCGGGCGAGCACCTGCTCGAAGGTCTCCGAGCCCGCACTCAGGTTCTCGGAGGCGTAGCGCCTGCCGAAGCCGGCCCCCGCCATGCGGCTGTCGAAGCTGCCGGCGATCTCGTGGCTGAGCCGTCCGGCCCGCGCATTGGCCTGCGCCTGGAACGAGGCCGCGGTGATCAGGCTGGGATCGAGCGAGACCGGACCGAGCCCGTGCTGCGCCCGATAGCGGGAGATCGCGGCCGCGGCCGCCTGCTCGTCGAGGATGACCGGCAGCGTCGGCATCCCCGCGTCGAGGACGGGAGATCCGCCGCAGCCGGCGAGCGTCAGGGCGATCAGCATCGCGGCGGCGGAGAGGCGCAGGTTCGGCATCGGAAGCGGTGAGACAGCCACGGGAAGGCGCCCGATTCCGCGGCAGCTGCGGCGAAACCGCGGCGGGCCAATCCCAGCGCCGATCGAAGCCGGCATCTGTGGCATCGCCGCCACGCGACGAGCGAGGCCGACAAAGCCATCGGTTCGGCCGTATCGTCGATGCGGATCGGGGAAGAGGTTTTCGGATCGACAGGGGATCCGTGGCGCGGGCGACGGGGCTCGAACCCGCGACCTCCGGCGTGACAGGCCGGCACTCTAACCGACTGAGCTACGCCCGCGTTCTGCGTCGCCGGCCGGCTGGGCTCGTGTCGGCGACGAGGCGGGGTTTAGGTGGGGCGCCCCAGGCTGTCAAGCCGCTGAATCGCGGAATGCGACGGTTGGGCGACGGTTCGTGAAACCGCTGTCGGAACGCCGCACGCGACTCTCCGCATCGCTGTGCGTCGGGAAGGATCGATCCCTGGAAACGATCCAGTCTGCCCAAGGCGGCGCTTGCGGCAGCCATCTCTGGTATGCCAAATACCAAAGACAAGACCAGGGGGGGAGGGGCGGGATGAAACGGCAAGGCTCAAGCATGGCCGGACATGCGCCGATCCGTCCCGTGGCCATGTGCATGGATCCCCCCATCTGTCAGCGAAAGAGGTGATTGTGCGACGCGCAATGCCCTTGTTTCGACGGGGGGGCTCGTCTAAGCCTCGCCCGCGCTCAGTCTGGCATTGGAGGAATTCCACCCGAGGGATTCTCTTTGCCGGAGGCCGTCGCGAGGGCCGTCGTTCATGATCCTCACGCGCAACCACATGAGAGGTGCGGCATGACCGGCCTGTTGGCAGATTACCTGCCGCTCATCATCTTCATCGGCGTGTCGCTGTTCATCGCAGTGGCGCTGCTGGTCGCCCCGTTCATCGTGGCGTATTCGAGCCCCGATCCGGAAAAGCTTTCCGCCTACGAGTGTGGTTTCAACGCGTTCGATGACGCGCGCATGAAGTTCGACGTGCGCTTCTACCTCGTGGCGATCCTGTTCATCATCTTCGACCTCGAAGTCGCCTTTCTCTTCCCCTGGGCGATCACCTTCGGGGAGCTCGGCTGGTTCGGGTTCTGGTCGATGATGGTCTTCCTCGGTGTCCTCACCGTCGGCTTCGTCTACGAGTGGCGCAAGGGCGCCCTCGAATGGGACTAGCGGCGCGGCCCCGTTCGCGTCGTTTCCCTTCCGCTCTCGCTCAGAGGCAGAGATGGCCCTGACTCCGACCTTCTCCCGCGCGCCCGACATCGCGCCGGCGCCCAAAGGGATCATCGATCCCGCGACCGGCCGCCCGATCGGCGCGAACGACCCGACCTTCCTGTCGATCAACAGCGAGTTGGCCGATCGCGGATTCCTCGTCACGTCCGCCGACGAGCTCATCAACTGGGCCCGCACCGGCTCGCTGATGTGGATGACCTTCGGCCTCGCCTGCTGCGCCGTCGAGATGATGCAGATGTCGATGCCGCGCTACGATTGCGAGCGCTTCGGCTTCGCGCCCCGCGGCTCGCCGCGCCAGTCCGACGTGATGATCGTCGCCGGCACGCTGACCAACAAGATGGCCCCGGCGCTGCGCAAGGTCTACGACCAGATGCCGGAGCCGCGCTACGTCATCTCCATGGGCTCCTGCGCCAACGGCGGCGGCTACTATCACTATTCCTACTCGGTCGTGCGCGGCTGCGACCGGGTGGTGCCGGTGGACATCTACGTGCCGGGCTGCCCGCCGAGCGCCGAGGCGCTGCTCTACGGCGTGCTGCTGCTGCAGCGGAAGATCCGCCGCACCGGCACGATCGAGCGGTGAGGGAGGGCACGATGGAGGCCATCACCACCAACGGCATCACGCTCCGCCGCACCGTCGCGGCCGACCAAAGCGAGGCCGCCCTGCGCGCCATGGGCGAGCGCATCGCCGGGGCGCTCGGCCCGGCGGTCACGGACTGGACCATCGCCTTCGGCGAGCTGACGGTGATCGTTCAGGGCAGCGACATCGTCTACGCGCTGACCTACCTGCGCGACGACCCGGCCTGCGCCTTCCGCTGCTTCATCGACATCTGCGGCGCCGACTACCCGCAGCGGGCGCGCCGCTTCGACGTCGTCTACCACCTGCTGTCCCTGCGCCATAACATGCGGGTGCGCGTGAAGGTGCAGACCGACGCCGCGACGCCGGTCCCTTCCGCCATTCCCGTCTTCCCGGCGGCCAACTGGTTCGAGCGCGAGACCTACGACCTCTACGGCATCCTGTTCTCGGGCCATCCCGACCTGCGCCGGCTGCTCACCGATTACGGCTTCGAGGGTCACCCGCTGCGCAAGGACTTCCCGCTGACCGGCTTCGTCGAGGTCCGCTACGACCAGGACGAGGCGCGGGTCGTCTACGAGCCGGTCAAGCTCACCCAGGAATTCCGCAACTTCGACTTCCTGTCGCCGTGGGAGGGCACGGACTACGTGCTTCCGGGCGATGAGAAGAAGTCGAGCTGAGGGTCGCGGTCATGTCTGAGCACAACATCCGCAACTTCTCGATCAATTTCGGGCCGCAGCACCCGGCGGCGCACGGCGTGCTGCGCCTCGTGCTGGAACTCGACGGCGAGGTGGTCGAGCGGGTCGATCCGCATATCGGCCTGCTGCATCGCGGCACCGAGAAGCTGATCGAGCACAAGACCTATCTCCAGGCGACGCCCTATTTCGACCGGCTCGACTACGTGTCGCCGATGAACCAGGAGCACGCCTTCTGCCTGGCGATCGAGAAGCTCGCCGGGATCGAGGTGCCGCGGCGGGCCCAGCTCATCCGCACCCTGTTCTGCGAGATCGGCCGGCTGCTCTCCCACCTCCTCAACGTCACCACGCAGGCGATGGACGTCGGCGCCCTCACGCCGCCCCTCTGGGGCTTCGAGGAGCGCGAGAAGCTGATGATCTTCTACGAGCGCGCGAGCGGTGCCCGTTTGCACGCCAACTACTTCCGCCCCGGCGGCGTCCACCAGGACCTGCCGCCCGCGCTGATCGACGACATCGAGGCGTTCTGCGATCCGTTCCTGCAGGTGGTCGACGACCTCGACAACCTCGTCATGGCCAACCGCATCTTCAAGCAGCGCAACGTCGACATCGGCATCGTCTCGGTGGACGAGGCGATGGCCTGGGGCTTCTCCGGCGTGATGGTTCGCGGCTCGGGGATTCCGTGGGACCTGCGCAAGTCGCAGCCCTACGAACTCTACGAGGAGATGGAATTCGACATCCCCGTGGGAAAGAACGGCGATACCTACGATCGCCAGGTGATCCGCATGGAAGAGATGCGGGAATCCGTGAAGATCATGAAGCAGTGCTGCGCCAAGCTGCGCGAGCCCGCCGGACAGGGGCCGATCGCCTCGGTCGACGGCAAGTTCGCGCCGCCGCCGCGCCGGGAGATGAAGCGCTCGATGGAGGCGCTCATCCACCACTTCAAGCTCTACACCGAGGGTTTTCACGTGCCCGAGGGTGAGGTGTATGCGGCGGTCGAAGCCCCCAAGGGCGAGTTCGGCGTCTACCTCGTGTCGGACGGCACCAACAAACCCTACCGCTGCAAGATCCGCGCGCCGGGCTTCGCCCATCTTCAGGCGATGGACTGGATGTGCCGCGGTCACCTGCTCGCCGACGTGTCCTGCGTGCTCGGCACGCTCGACATCGTGTTCGGCGAAGTGGACCGCTGAGGGAGACGGACCGAAACGTCATGGCGAACCGCAGGCTAGCCCCCGCCGCCGAGCAGCCCCAGAGCTTCGCGTTCACCCCCGAGAACGCCGACTGGGCGCGCGGCCAGATCGCGAAATATCCGGAGGGCCGGCAGGCCTCGGCCGTGATCCCGCTGCTGTGGAAGGCGCAGGAGCAGAATGGCGGCTGGCTGCCGCAGAAGGCGATCGAGGCGGTCGCCGACCAGCTCGGCATGCCGCATATCCGCGTGCTGGAGGTCGCGACCTTCTACACGATGTTCGCCCTGGAGCCGGTCGGCCGGTTCTGGATCCAGGTCTGCGGCACCGTGCCCTGCGATTGCTGCGGGGCGAAGGAGCTGAAGGCCGCGCTCCACGATCGCCTCGGCCCCTCGGGCCACGTCTCGGCCGACGGCAATTTCTCCTGGCTCGAGGTCGAGTGCCTCGGCGCCTGCTGCAACGCGCCGATGGTGCAGATCAACCAGGACTATTACGAGGATCTCAACCCCGAGAGCCTCAACAAGCTCATGGACGATCTGGTCGCCGGCCGTCCCGTCAAGGTCGGCTCGCAGATCGGCCGGATCTCCTCGGAGCCGAAGGACGCCGTCAACACCCTGACCGACGAGAGCCTGTTCGACGGCTCCCGCATCGGCGCGTGGCGCAAGCGCTTCGAGCAGACCGAGGGCGCCGACAAGGGCGAAGACAGCGTCAAGAAGGACGAGGCCGCCTCGACCGAGGCCCGCGTCAAGGACGAGCCCAAGCCGGCCCGCCCGTCGGCCGGACGCGCCAACGAGTCGAACGCCGTCGATGCCCCCGCCGAGCGGGCGAGCGCCGGCGAGACGCCGGTGAAGCCGGAGGATCGGGCCGAGGCCCGCGAGGCCGAGACGGCGCCGGCCCAGGCCGTGGCGCTCGAAGAGGACAAGCTTCTCCGCACCGAGCCGCCGCAGCATCCGGCGACCGTCGGCGCCGGGGACGACGTGCCCGAGGGCGAGAACCCGGAGGCCCGGGCCGACGCCGCCGGCACCCGGCCGAAGGGCCTCGACGCGCCCCGCGACGACCGTCCGGACGACCTGACGAAGATCAAGGGCATCGGCCCGGTCAACCAGCGCCGGCTCAACGACCTCGGAATCTGGCACTACGACCAGATCGCCGCGTGGTCGCCGCCGGAGGTGGCCTGGGTCGGCGCCTATCTCGCCTTCCCCGGCCGGATCGACCGGGAGAATTGGGTCGGACAGGCTTCCGACCTCAGCGGCAGCAAGGGTTGAGGAGCGGATCATGCTCTCCGATCAGGATCGCATCTTCACCAATCTCTACGGCCAGCACTCGCCGGGGCTCGACGCCGCGAAGAAACGCGGCGCCTGGGACGGCACCAAGTTCCTGCTGGAGATGGGCCGGGACTGGATCATCGACGAGATGAAGGGCTCGGGGCTGCGCGGTCGCGGCGGCGCCGGCTTCCCGACCGGGCTCAAGTGGTCGTTCATGCCCAAGAAGTCCGACGGGCGCCCGCACTACCTCGTCGTCAACGCCGACGAGTCGGAGCCGGGCACCTGCAAGGACCGGGAGATCATGCGGCACGATCCGCATCTCCTGATCGAGGGCTGCATGCTGGCCTGCTTCGCCATGGGCGCGCATGCCTGCTACATCTACATCCGCGGCGAGTACGTGGCGGAGAAGTTCGCGCTCCAGCGCGCGGTGGACGAGGCCTACGAGGCGCGCCTCGTCGGCCCGTCCAACGTCCACGACTACCCCTTCGACATCTACGTCCACCACGGCGCGGGCGCGTATATCTGCGGCGAGGAGACGGCCCTCATCGAGAGCCTCGAGGGCAAGAAGGGGATGCCGCGGCTGAAGCCGCCGTTCCCGGCCAATATGGGCCTCTACGGCTGCCCCACGACCGTCAACAACGTCGAGTCGATCGCGGTGGCCGGCACGATCCTGCGCCGGGGCGGCGCGTGGTTCGCGGGCCTGGGCGGCAAGAACAACACCGGCACCAAGCTGTTCTGCGTCTCGGGCCACGTCAACAAGCCCTGCAACGTCGAGGAAGAGCTCGGCATCACCTTCCGCGAACTGATCGACCGGCATTGCGGCGGCATGCGCGGCGGCTGGGACAATCTTTTGTGTTCCATCCCGGGCGGTTCATCCGTCCCGCTCGTTCCGGCCGAGCAGATCATCGACGCCAAGATGGACTTCGACACCCTGCGCAACCTCGGCTCGGGCCTGGGCACCGCGGCGGTGATCGTGCTCGACAAGTCGACCGACATCGTCGGCGCGATCGCCCGTATCTCGTACTTCTACAAGCACGAGAGCTGCGGCCAGTGCACGCCCTGCCGCGAGGGCACCGGCTGGATGTGGCGCGTGCTGACCCGCATGGCCGCCGGCCGGGCGCAGAAGCGCGAGATCGACATGCTGCTCGAAGTCACCAAGCAGGTCGAGGGCCACACCATCTGCGCGCTCGGCGACGCGGCCGCGTGGCCGATCCAGGGGCTGATCCGGCACTTCCGCCCCGAGATCGAGAAGCGGATCGACCAGTACAGCGCCAACCCGCACATGGATGCGGTGCCGATGGCGGCGGAGTGAGTGCCATGACCGGCGAACCCAACAATCTGGTTCGCGTCTACCTGAGGCGCATCGACGAGAACGTCGATCGCCTCATCGACGACGTGAACGACCTGAAGGGGCGGGTTTCCGGTGTCGAAGAGAATCTGGCCGGCGTCCATCGCCGGATCGACCGCCTTGAGATTCGCGTCGAGCGCATCGAGCGCCGACTCGATCTCGCCGACGCGACACATTGAGCTGAACCGATGACCAAAATTCTCATCGACGGCACCGAGGTCGATGTCCCGGCCGACTACACCCTGCTTCAGGCCTGCGAGATCGCGGGTGCGGAGATCCCGCGCTTCTGCTTCCACGAGCGGCTGTCGATCGCCGGCAATTGCCGCATGTGCCTGGTGGAGCTCAAGGGCGCGCCGAAGCCCGTGGCCTCCTGCGCCTACGCGGTGAAGGATTGCCGCCCCGGTCCCAACGGCGAGCCGCCGGAGGTGCTGACGCGCTCCGGCACGACGAAGAAGGCGCGCGAGGGGGTGATGGAGTTCCTCCTCATCAACCACCCGCTCGATTGCCCGATCTGCGATCAGGGCGGCCATTGCGACCTGCAGGATCAGGCGATGGCCTACGGCGTCGACTCGACCCGCTACAGCGAGAACAAGCGGGCGGTCGAGGAGAAGTATATCGGCCCGCTGGTGCGCACGGCGATGAACCGCTGCATCCACTGCACCCGCTGCGTCCGCTTCCTCGCGGAAGTCGCTGGCGTGCCGGATCTCGGCGCCATCGGCCGTGGCGAGGACATGGAAATCACGAGCTACCTCGAAGAGGCGATGGGCTCGGAGCTGCAGGGCAACGTCGCCGACCTCTGCCCCGTCGGCGCGCTGGTCCACAAGCCGCAGAGCTACAACGTGCGCCCGTGGGAGCTGCACAAGACCGAATCCGTCGACGTGATGGACGCGGTGGGCTCGGCGATCCGTCTCGATGCCCGCGGCCGCGAGGTCATGCAGATCGAGCCGCGCATCAGCGAGGAGATCAACGAGGAGTGGATCTCCGACAAGACCCGCCACGTGGTCGACGGCCTGCGCCTCCAGCGCCTCGATCGCCCGTTCCTGCGCGAGAACGGCCGCCTGCGTCCCGCCTCCTGGGGTGAGGCCTTCTCGGCGATCGCCGCCCGGGTGAAGGGCGCCGATCCGAAGCGCGTCGGCGCCCTCGTCGGCGACCTCGCCGGCGCGGAGGAGATCTTCGCGCTCAAGCAGCTGATGGGCTCGCTCGGCGTCACGAATCTCGACGCGCGTCAGACCGGCGAGACGCTCGATCCGGCCTGGGGCCGGGCCGCCTACACGCTCGGCGCGACCATCGCCGGCATCGAGCAGGCGGACGCGATCCTGATTGTCGGCGCCAACCCGCGCACCGAGGCCTCGCTCCTCAACGTGCGCATCCGCAAGCGCTGGCGCATGGCCCCGGTCTCGATCGGCCTGATCCTCGACGAGCAGCCGGACCTCACCTACCCCTACACCTATCTCGGCGCCGGCACCGACACGCTCGGCTCCATCGCCAAGGGCGAGCACAGCTTCCTCGACGTGCTGAAAAAGGCCGAGCGTCCGCTCGTCATCGTCGGCGAGGGCGGCCTCGGCGCGCTCGCCGCCGCCGCGGCCCTGGCCAAGGATGTCGGCGCGGTGAGCGAGGGCTGGAACGGCTTCGGCGTGCTCAACACGGCGGCCGCCCGCGTCGGCGCCCTCGATCTCGGCTTCGTGCCGGGGGAGGGGGGCCTGACCTTCACGCAGATGCTGGAGCCGGGCGCGCTCGACGTCGTGTTCAACCTCGGCGCCGACGAGCGGGTGATCGCGCCGGGTGCCTTCGTGATCTACCAGGGCACCCACGGCGATGCCGGCGCGAGCCGCGCCGACGTGATCCTGCCGGGGGCCGCCTACACCGAGAAGAGCGCGACCTACGTCAACCTCGAGGGCCGGGTGCAGATGGCCAACCGCGCCGGCTTCCCGCCGGGCGACGCCCGCGAGGACTGGGCGATCCTGCGCGCGCTCTCCGACGTGCTCGGCAAGCGCCTGCCCTACGATTCCCTCGCCGCCCTGCGCAGGGCGATGTATGCGGAGCATCCGCATCTCGCGGCGGTCGGGCAGGTCGAAGCATCCGACGCGGCGGCCACCTTGTCGACGCTCGCGGCGCTGCCGGGCGGGGGCGCGAAGGGCGCCTTCTCCTCGCCGGTCGCCGACTTCTACCTCACCAACCCGATCGCCCGCGCCTCGCGGGTGCTCGCCGAGTGCTCCGGCCTCGCCCGGGGCCGCGCCCTCGAAGCGGCGGAATAAGGGACGCCCGCGATGACCTTCTGGGAAGTGCTCGGCACCGTCCTCCTGATCGCGCTGAAGAGTTTCGTGCTGCTGGCGGCACTGCTCGTCTTCATCGCCTACGCGCTGCTTGCCGACCGCAAGATCTGGGCGGCGGTGCAGCTGCGCCGCGGCCCGAACGTGGTCGGGCCCTGGGGCCTGTTCCAGTCCTTCGCCGACCTGTTGAAGTTCGTGCTGAAGGAGCCGGTGATCCCGGCGGGCGCCAACAAGGCGATCTACCTGCTGGCGCCGCTGGTCTTCGCCATGCTGGCGCTCGCCTCCTGGGCGGTGATCCCGCTTGCCGACGGCTGGGCGATCGCCGACATCAATGTCGGCATCACCTACATCTTCGCGATCTCCTCGCTCGGCGTCTACGGCGTCATCATGGGCGGCTGGGCCTCGAACTCGAAATACGCCTTCCTCGGTGCGCTCCGCTCCGCCGCGCAGATGATCTCCTACGAGGTCTCGCTCGGCTTCGTCATCATCTGCGTGCTGCTCTGTGCCGGGAGCCTCAACCTCTCGCGCATCGTCATGGCGCAGGACACCGCGCTCGGCCTGTTCGGCTGGTACTGGCTCTGGCTGTTCCCGATGTTCGGCGTGTTTTTCGTCTCGGCGCTGGCCGAGACCAACCGCCCGCCCTTCGACCTGCCGGAGGCCGAATCGGAGCTCGTGGCGGGCTACATGGTCGAGTATTCCTCGACTCCGTACCTGCTGTTCATGCTCGGCGAGTACGTGGCGATCATGACCATGTGCGCGCTCGGCACCGTCCTCTTCCTGGGCGGCTGGCTCTCGCCGATCCCGTTCGTGCCCTTCACCTGGGTGCCCGGCGTGATCTGGTTCGCGCTCAAGGCCAGCTTCCTGTTCTTCATGATCGCCATGGTGAAGGCCATGGTGCCCCGCTACCGCTACGACCAGCTCATGCGGCTCGGCTGGAAGGTCTTCCTTCCGCTCTCGCTGATCTCGGTCATCGTCGTCGCCTTCGTCCTCAAGCTCACCGGCCTCGCGCCGGGCGCTTGAACCTCACGAAATTGGAGATCGCGCCGTGCAGCTCGATCAGGTCGCCAGAAGCCTTCTCCTGAAGGAGTTCGTGTCGGGGTTCTTCCTCGCCATGAAATACTTCTTCAAGCCGAAGGCCACGATCAACTACCCCTTCGAGATGGGCCATCGCGGACCGCGCTTCCGCGGCGAGCACGCGCTGCGCCGCTATCCCAACGGCGAGGAGCGCTGCATCGCCTGCAAGCTCTGCGAGGCGATCTGCCCGGCCCAGGCCATCACCATCGAGGCGGGCCCCCGCCGCAACGACGGCACGCGGCGCACCACGCGCTACGACATCGACATGGTGAAGTGCATCTATTGCGGCATGTGCCAGGAGGCCTGCCCGGTGGATGCCATCGTCGAGGGGCCGAACTTCGAGTTCTCGGTCGAGACCCGCGAGGAGCTGCTCTACGACAAGCAGAAGCTGCTCGAGAACGGCGATCGCTGGGAGCGCGAGATCGCCCGCAACATCGCGATGGACGCGCCCTACCGCTAGTCCGCCGCCGGTTGTGCCTTGCACAGCCCAGTTCTATAGACGGGCCGCCGCCTGCGGCCGAGGGTCCACCGAGGCAGAAGGGAGCCGCTCGACCGAGCGGCCGATGCTGAAAATCGCATGACCGCAGCCGCCGCCTTCTTCTATCTCTTCGCGGGCCTCGCCGTGGCCTCGGGCTTCATGGTGATCGCTGCCAGGAACCCCGTCACCTCGGTGTTGTTCCTGATTCTCGCCTTCGTGAACGCCGCCGGGCTGTTCGTGCTGATGGGCGCCGAGTTCCTGGCGATGATCCTCGTCGTCGTCTATGTCGGCGCCGTGGCGGTGCTGTTCCTCTTCGTCGTGATGATGCTCGACGTGGACTTCGCCGCCCTCCGCCAGGGCTTCCAGCGCTACCTGCCGATCGGCGGCCTGATCGGGGCGATCTTCCTGATCGAGCTGCTCCTCGTCGTCGGCACCTGGACTATCGATCCGGGCCTCGTGCAGGCGCCGCTCGGCCGCGCCGCCCACGGCGAGACCGCCACCAACACCGAGGCGCTCGGCCGGGTGCTCTACACGGACTACGTCTACGCCTTCCAGATCGCCGGCCTGATCCTGCTGGTGGCGATGATCGGCGCGATCGTGCTGACCCTGCGCGAGCGCACCGGCGTGAAGCGTCAGAACATCTCGGTGCAGAACGCCCGCACCCAGGCGATGGCGGTCGATACCATCAAGGTGCCCTCGCGGCAGGGCGTGGAGGTCTGAGGCCGATGATCGGATTGAGCCACTACCTGACGGTCGCCGCGATCCTGTTCACGCTCGGCGTGCTCGGCATCTTCATCAACCGCAAGAACGTCATCGTCATCCTGATGTCGGTCGAGCTGATCCTGCTCGCCGTGAACATCAACCTCGTCGCCTTCTCGACCCACCTCAACGACATCACCGGACAGGTCTTCGCCCTGTTCGTGCTGACGGTCGCCGCGGCCGAGGCCGCGATCGGGCTCGCGATCCTGGTGGTGTTCTTCCGCAACCGCGGCTCCATCGCCGTCGAGGACGTGAGCATGATGAAGGGCTGACGGCTCCCCCGCGCCGCCCCTTCGTCCGCCTGCTGCGAGGCAATCGAATTCTATGTATCACGCGATCGTCTTCTTCCCGCTGATCGGTGCCCTGATCGCCGGCCTGTTCGGCCGGCGCATCGGCGCGCGGATGAGCGAGCTCGTGACGACGGGCTGCCTCGCCTTCGCAGCCCTGCTGTCCTGGGGCGCCTTCTTCCTCGTCACCGGCGACGGCCGCGCCGAGACGGTGCCCGTCGCGCAATGGTTCTCGGCCGGCGACCTCGTGGTCGACTGGGCCTTCAAGGTCGACACGCTGACGGCGGTGATGCTCGTTGTCGTGACCTCGGTCTCGACCCTCGTGCACCTCTACTCCATCGGCTACATGCACGAGGATCCGCACCGGCCGCGCTTCTTCGCCTACCTGTCGCTGTTCACCTTCGCCATGCTGATGCTGGTGACCGCCGACAACCTCGTGCAGATGTTCTTCGGCTGGGAGGGCGTCGGCCTCGCCTCCTACCTGCTGATCGGCTTCTGGTACGAGAAGCCCTCGGCGAATGCGGCGGCGATGAAGGCCTTCATCGTCAACCGCGTCGGCGATTTCGGCTTCTCGCTCGGCATCTTCCTGGTGTTCGTCCTCACCGGTTCAGTGGGGTTCGACGCCATCTTCGCCAAGGCGCCGGAGCTGAAGGACGCGACTTTCCACTTCCTCGGCCATGACTGGCACGCCCTGACGCTCGCCTGCCTGCTCCTGTTCATGGGTGCCATGGGCAAGTCGGCGCAGTTCCTGCTGCACACTTGGCTCCCCGACGCGATGGAGGGCCCGACGCCGGTCTCGGCGCTCATCCACGCCGCCACCATGGTCACCGCCGGCGTGTTCATGGTCGCCCGCCTGTCGCCGCTGTTCGAGCTGGCGCCGACCGCGCTCACCGTCGTCACCGTCATCGGCGGCATCACCGCCTTCTTCGCGGCGACCGTCGGCCTCGTGCAGAACGACATCAAGCGGGTCATCGCCTACTCGACCTGCTCGCAGCTCGGCTACATGTTCGTTGGCCTCGGCGTCGGCGCCTACGCCACCGGCGTGTTCCACCTCTTCACCCACGCCTTCTTCAAGGCGCTGCTGTTCCTCGGGGCCGGCTCGGTCATCCACGCGATGCACCACGAGCAGGACATGCGGAACATGGGCGGCTTGCGCCCCTACATCCCCTTCACCACGGCGATGATGACGATCGGCACGCTCGCGCTGATCGGCTTCCCCTTCACCGCCGGCTACTATTCCAAGGACGCGATCATCGAGGCGGCCTACATGTCCGACCGCCCGGGCCACGTGCTGGCGTTCCTCGCCACCGTGATCGCCGCGCTGATGACCTCGTTCTACTCCTGGCGGCTGTTCTTCCTCACCTTCGAGGGCCCGCAGCGCTGGGCGGCGCACGGCGCCCACGGCCACGACGCGCATCACGATCACGCGCATGACGACCATGCGCACGCCGATCACGGGCATGGCGCGCACGCCCACGCGGCGACCGCACACCAGGCCGACGGCGCGCCGGGCCACCACGAGGGCGTCGCCCACGACGACAAGGGACACGACGTCGAGCCCGCCTCGCACAGCGCGATCGAGCATCACGACGACCACGCCCACAAGCCGCACGAGAGCCCGCTCGTGATGACGATCCCGCTCGGCATCCTGGCGTTCGGCGCCCTGTTCGCCGGCCTGATCTTCAAGGACCGCTTCATCGGGCACGACATGGACAAGTTCTGGGGCCACGCGCTCCCGCACGGGTCCGGCAACGACATCATGCACAAGATCCACGACGCGCCGGGCTGGGTCGCCGCCTCGCCCTTCGTGATGCTGGTGCTCGGCTTCCTCCTGGCCTTCTGGATGTATCTCCGCCGGCCCGACATGCCGCACCGCCTCGCCGAGTCTCAGCCGATCCTGTACCGTTTCCTGCTCAACAAGTGGTACTTCGACGAGATCTACGACCGGATCTTCGTGCGGCCGGCCAAGAACTTCGGCCTGTTCCTCTGGAAGGAGGGCGACGGCCGCATCATCGACGGCTTCGGCCCGAACGGCATCTCGGCGCGCGTGGTCGACATCACCCGCGGCGTGGTCCGCCTGCAGACCGGCTACGTCTACCACTACGCCTTCGTGATGCTCGTCGGGGTCGCCGGCCTGATCACCTGGTACCTCGTCTCCGGCGTGCCTGGGGGGACCCACTGATGCTCGGCCTCGGTCTTCTCTCCGGGCTCCTGATCGTCCCGCTCGCGGGCGCCGCCTTCATCCTGACCCTGGGTGAGGAGACGGCGGCGGTGAAGCGCAACGCCCGCTGGGCGGCGCTGATCACCACGATCGTCACCTTCCTGCTCTCGCTGGTGGCCTGGGCCCGCTACGACATCGCGAGCCCGAGCTTCCAGCTCGTCGAGAGCCATGCCTGGCTCGCCGAAACGATCCGGTTCAAGCTCGGCGTCGACGGCTTCTCGATGCCGCTGATCCTGCTGACCACCTTCCTGATGCCGTTCTGCATCGGGGCCTCGTGGCTCTCGGTCGAGAACCGGGTCAAGGAGTACTTCGTCGCCTTCCTCGTCCTCGAGACGACGATGATCGGCGTGTTCTGCGCCCTCGATCTCGTGCTGTTCTACCTGTTCTTCGAGGCCGGCCTGATCCCGATGTTCCTCATCATCGGCATCTGGGGCGGCAAGCGGCGCATCTACGCGAGCTTCAAGTTCTTCCTCTACACCCTGCTCGGCTCGGTGCTGATGCTGCTCGCCATCATGGCGATGTACTGGGAGGCCGGCACCACCGACATCCCGACGCTGCTCGCGCACCGCTTCCCCGTCGGCCTGCAATGGTGGCTGTGGCTCGCCTTCTTCGCGAGCTTCGCGGTGAAGATGCCGATGTGGCCGGTCCATACCTGGCTCCCCGACGCCCACGTCGAGGCGCCGACGGCGGGCTCGGTGATCCTGGCGGGCATCCTGCTCAAGATGGGCGGCTACGGCTTCATCCGGATCTCGCTGCCGATGCTGCCGGACGCCTCCGCCTCCTTCGCGCCGCTCGTCTTCGCCCTGTCGGTGATCGCGATCATCTTCACCTCGCTCACCGCGATGATGCAGACCGACATCAAGAAGCTGATCGCCTACTCGTCGGTGGCGCATATGGGCTTCGTCACGCTCGGCCTGTTCACCCTGAACGAGCAGGGCATCCAGGGCGCGCTGTTCCTGATGATCTCCCACGGCATCGTCTCGGGCGCGCTCTTCCTCTGCGTCGGCGTCGTCTACGACCGGATGCACACCCGCGAGATCGCGGCCTATGGCGGCCTCGTGAAGCGGATGCCGCTCTACGCCGCGGCGATGATGGTCTTCACCATGGCCAATGTCGGCCTGCCCGGCACGTCTGGCTTCGTCGGCGAGTTCCTGGCGATGATGGGCGCCTTCCGCGCCAACCCAACGGTGGCGTTCTTCTCTGTCTTCGGCATCATCCTCTCGGCCGGCTACGCGCTCTGGCTCTACGCCCGGGTGATCTACGGCAAGCTCGACAAGCCGAACCTCCAGGGCATCCTTGATCTCGACCTGCGCGAGAAGATCATCATCGCGCCGCTCGTCGCGCTGACGATCTGGTACGGCGTCCATCCGGCCCCCGTGCTCGACACCTTCGCGCCCTCGACCGAGGCGCTGATGCAGAACATGCGCACGGCGCTCGCCAACACGCAGACCGCGGAAGCCGCCGCCAAGGCCGCGAAGCTCGCGGCGGCGGACAACATGGCTGGACCCGAGTCCCAGAAAACCGTCGAGGCCGCCGCGCGATGACCCCGATCCAGTCCGTCCTGCCGGCGATCACGCCGGTCCTGCCGGAGATCGTCCTGAGCGTCGGCGCTCTGCTGCTCGTCCTCTACGGGGCGTGGCGCGGCGAGCGCTCGTCCGAGGGCGTCAACGTCGGCGCGCTGATCCTCCTGATCTTCACCTTCTTCCTCGTCGTCTCGCAGACGGGCAACGTGACGACGCTGAACGGCGCCTTCATCGCCGACCCGTTCGCGCGGGTGATGAAGTCGCTGATCCTGATCGGCTCGGCGGCGACCATCCTGCTCTCGCGCGACTACTTCCAGCGCGAGCGTATCGACCGGTTCGAGTACCCGATCCTGATCGTGCTCTGCACCATCGGCATGCTGGTGATGGCCTCGGCCAACGACCTGATCTCGCTCTATCTCGGGCTGGAACTGCAATCGCTCGCCGCCTACGTCATCGCCGCCTTCCACCGCGACGACGTGAAGTCCACCGAAGCCGGCCTGAAGTACTTCGTGCTCGGCGCGCTCTCGTCGGGCATGCTGCTCTACGGCGCCTCGCTGGTCTACGGCTTCACCGGCACGGTCTCCTTCCCCGGCATCGTGACGGCGCTGAACGGTCCGTCGAGCTTCGGCATCGTGCTCGGCATCGTGTTCGTGGCCGCGGGCGTCGCCTTCAAGCTCGCGGCGGTCCCGTTCCACATGTGGACGCCGGACGTCTACGAGGGCTCGCCGACGCCGGTCACCGCCTTCTTCGGCTCCGCGCCGAAGGTCGCCGCCATGGCGATGACGGTGCGCGTGTTCATCGGCGCCTTCCCCGACGTCACGGCGGTCTGGCAGCAGATCATCGTGTTCGTCTCGATCGCCTCCATGGCACTCGGTTCGTTCGCCGCCATCGGCCAGCGCAACATCAAGCGCCTGATGGCCTATTCCTCCATCGGCAATGTCGGCTACGCCCTGATCGGCCTCGCCGCCGGCTCGGAGGAGGGCGTGCGCGGCGTGATCATCTACATGGTGATCTACCTCGCGATGACGCTCGGCGCCTTCGCGGTGCTGCTGTCCCTGCGCCGCAAGGACAAGATGTTCGAGACGATCGACGATCTCTCAGGGCTCTCGCGCACCCATCCGTGGCTGGCCTTCTGCCTCGCCGCGATGATGTTCTCGCTGGCCGGCATCCCGCCGCTCGCCGGGTTCTTCGCGAAGTTCTACGTCTTCGCCGCCGCGATCAAGGCGGGGCTCGTCACGCTCGCCGTCGTCGGCGTGGTGACCTCGGTCGTGGGTGCCTTCTACTACCTGCGCCTCGTCAAGGTGATGTACTTCGACGAGGCGAGGGCCCCCTACGAGCGGATCCCGCCGGGCTCGGCGATCGTGCTCGGCGTGTCGAGCGCGGTCGTGGTGCTGTTCTTCCTCGTCCCGGCCCCGCTGGTCGCGGCGGCGGGCGACGCCGCCAAGGCGCTGTTCTGAGGCGGATGCAGTTCCGGCTGAGCCAAGCCGCCCGGTCCGAGGGACACCGGCTTCACAGCCACGACCGGCTCGACTCGACCAACAGCGAGGCCCTACGCCTCGCCCGCGGCGAGGCGGGCCCGCTCTGGGTCACGACCCAACGCCAGGAGGCGGGCCGCGGCCGCCGCGGCAATGCCTGGACCTCGCCGGAGGGCAACCTCGCCGCGAGCCTGCTGCTGCCGGTGGCCGGCGTGGCGCCGGAGATGGTGGCGACGCTGGGATTCGTCGCGGGCGTGGCGCTGGTCGATGCGATCAGAGATGCGTGCCGCCTGAACCCCTCTCCCGGCACGCGGGGAGGGGGTCGCGACGACACGGTCGCCGAACCCCTCTCCCCGCAGGCGGGGCGAGGGGATGCGCTGCGGCCGCAGGGCATTGCTGCATGGGCCTCGGCCATCCATCTCAAATGGCCGAACGACGTGCTCGCCGACGGCCGAAAACTCGCCGGCATCCTCCTGGAAGCCGAGACGCTGCCGGGCGGGCGGCGGGCGGTGGTGATCGGTTTCGGGGTCAACGTCGCGGCGGCGCCCGACGGTTTGCCCTATCCGGCGGCGGCTCTGTCCGCCTTTTCCGCGGCGGATGCGCCGATGCTGCTCGAATTCCTGTCGGAACGGTTTGTGGAAGCCGTCCGGATCTGGAACAAGGGGCGCGGATTCTCGAACATCCGGCGGCGGTGGTTGGAGCGCGCGGCGGGGGTGGGTGCCCCCGTGTCGGTTCGCATGGCCGAGGCCACGCTGACGGGCATCTTTGAAACGATCGACGAGGGGGGGCGGCTCGTGATCCTCGCCCCGGATGGAACCCGACGAACCGTGACGGCGGGCGAGGTGCATTTCGGAAGTGCCGCGACGGCGGCCTGAGACTGGATAGACGAACAAGATGACGACACGGCAGGACGAACTCGTCTTCGTGCCGCTCGGCGGCGTGGGCGAGATCGGGATGAATGCGGGCCTCTACGGGATCGGACCCGAGAAGCAGCGCAAATGGATCATGGTCGATTGCGGAATGGGGTTTGCCGGCGAGGAGGGACTGCCGGGCGTCGACCTGATGTTCCCCGACCTCACCTTCATCGAGGAGCGCAGGAAGGATCTCCTCGGCATCTTCATCACCCACGCGCACGAGGACCATATCGGCGCGATCTCGGAGCTGTGGCCGCGGCTCAAGGCGCCGGTCTACGCCACGCGCTTCGCCAAGCAGCTTCTGGAGACGCGCCGCCTCTCCGAGCCCGGCGCGCCGAAGGTGGACCTGCGCGAGATCAAGCCGGGCCGGCGCGTCACCGTCGGCCCGTTCGAGCTCGAATTCGTGCCGGTGGCGCACTCGATCCCCGAATCGAACGCGGTGGCGATCCGCACAGAGCACGGCCTCGTGCTGCATACCGGCGACTGGAAGCTCGACGACACGCCGGTGGCGGGCGATTCGACCTCGCCGGACGCCTTCACCAAGCTCGGTGACGAGGGCATCCTCGCGCTGATCTGCGACTCGACCAACGTGCTGCGCGAGGGCCGTTCGCCGAGCGAGGCGGAGGTCTCCGCGACCCTGCGCAAGCTGATCGAGAACGCCCCCCACCGCGTGGCGGTGACGACCTTCGCCTCCAATGTCGCCCGCATCCGCGCCGTGGCGGAGGCCGCCCAGGCCTGCGGCCGCCAGGTGATCGCGGTCGGGCGCGCCATGGACCGGGTCATCGATGTCGCCCGCGAATGCGGCTACCTCGACGGCCTGCCGGACTTCCTCTCGGCCGATTCCTACTCGCACATCCCGCGCGACAAGGTGGTCTGCCTGCTCACCGGCTCGCAGGGGGAGCCGCGGGCGGCGATGTCGCGGGTCTCGCGCCACGACCATCCGGCAATCTCGCTGACCGCCGGCGACCGGGTGATCTTCTCCTCGCGCGCCATCCCCGGCAACGAGCGCGACGTCGGCGCCATCATCAACGACCTGATCGAGGACGGCATCGAGGTCATCACCGACCGCACCGAACTCGTCCACGTCTCGGGCCATCCCCGCCGCGAGGAGATGGTGTCGATGTATGGCTGGACCCGGCCGAAAGCGGTCGTGCCGGTCCACGGCGAGGCGCTGCATCTCGACGAGCACGCGCGCTTCGCCCGCTCGCAGGGCGTCGAGGCGGTGGTCAAGGCCCGCAACGGCGCGGTGGTGCGCCTCGCGCCGGGCAAGCCGGAAGTGGTCGAGCATGTCCGCGCCGGGCGGCTCTACAAGGACGGCAACGTCCTGATCGATTCCAAGGACCGGGCGATCCCCGAGCGGCGCAAGCTCGCCCAGACCGGCATCGTCTCGGTGGCGCTCGCCATCGACGAGCGCGGTGAGATGGCCGGCGAGCCGGCGGTCGATATCATGGGCCTGCCCAATCGCGGGCGCGACGGCGAGCCCCTGCTCGACACCGTGGTCGACACGGTCAACCGGACGATCAACGGCCTGTCGCGCGGCAAGATGAAGGACTCGGAGGCCGTCGAGATCGCGGTCGACCGCGCCGTGCGCTCGGCCGTCAACGAGGCCTGGGGCAAGAAGCCCGCCTGCCACGTGCAGGTGGTGGAGGTGTGATCGTATCTCTCCTCCCCCTTGTGGGGAGGAGCCGGAGGTGGGGGTGGTGCCGCCGGACTCCGGTGGAGCAAGCGGCACCACCCCCACCCCTAACCCCTCCCCACAGGGGGAGGGGAACGCGAGGGAGGAAAACAAACATGATCGGACGGCTCAATCACGTCGCCATCGCGGTGAAGGATCTCGACGCGGCGACGGCGGTCTACCGCGACACGCTCGGCGCCAAGGTGACCGAGCCGCTGCCGCAGCCGGAGCACGGCGTTACGGTGGTGTTCGTCGAACTGCCCAACAGCAAGGTCGAGCTGATGTCGCCGCTCGGCGAGAACTCCACCATCCAGGGCTTCGTCGACAAGAACCCGGCCGGCGGCATCCACCACGTCTGCTACGAGGTCGAGGACATCATCGCCGCCCGCGACCAGATGAAGGCGGCCGGCGCCCGGGTTCTCGGCACCGGCGAGCCGAGGATCGGCGCCCACGGCAAGCCGGTGATCTTCCTCCACCCCAAGGATTTTCTGGGGACGCTGGTGGAGCTGGAGCAGGTCTGAGAGACCGGCTCCGACGCAACTCGGTCGGGCGCCGGCCCGGCCGTTCCTCGACCGTTCGAGAATGATGACCCGCTCGCCTCTTCGCACCCTGACCGCCTCGACCCCGCTGACCCTCCTGACGGTGGCGGTGCTGATCGCCCTGTTCGCGGCGGTGGCGGTGAAGGGGTTCGAACTGACGGTGTTCGGCGCGCTGGCGCTCTACTTCGTCCTGTGGTGGACCTTCCTGTTCGCGATCCTGCCGCTGGGCAATGCCGCCGAGGCGGATCCGCAGCGGCTGGTGCCGGGCCAGGATCCGGGGGCGCCGGCGAGCCCGCGCCTGCGCGAAAAGGCCCTGCTGACGACGATCCTGGCTGCGGTCGCGTTCTTCGCAGCCCTTCTGATCTTCCCGCTCGCCCGGTTGTGAGGGCGAAGGGGCCGCGCCAAGCAGAGACGTCTGCTGCCCGCCGGTCAGCGACCTGAGACCGAGGTGGCGCGGGCCAGGGGACGCCCCATAATAAAAAAGCAAGGCACGAGGCCTTGCTTTGAACAAATGCAGTCTGTTCCAGCCAGATTTTCTCGCGCATTTCTTACGGCGCGGCGGCTGATTGTTCCTCCCAAGACCCGGACCGTGCGCTGCCTCGTGGGCAACGACCATCACGGCGCTGCTTATAGGAAGAACATTTCCCTTTGTCATCAGGCGAGAGACGGTTCGCGGCGCTTTTTTGCAAAGGGCGCGGCAAACCGCCCCCGCCATCTGCCGGGGGAGGAGCGCGGCGCTGCTTCGCCGGCTTCGTTCCGCCTCATTGCGAACCGATCCTGTGTTGGCAGGGCGCTTGTGTTTTGCGAGGGCAATGTGTTGTGTGCCTTCGCACGCTGGCCTAGCTCCTCCCCCGGCTGCGCCCGCCGTCTTCCAAGGTCGATCGATGCGTCTCTCCCGCTACTTCCTGCCGATTCTGCGCGAGACGCCCAAGGAAGCGGAGATCGTCTCGCATCGGCTGATGCTGCGCGCCGGGATGATCCGTCAGGAGGCGGCCGGCATCTACGCGTGGCTGCCGCTGGGCCTGCGCGTCCTCAACAAGGTTTGCGACGTGATCCGCGCCGAGCAGGACCGCGCGGGCGCCGTCGAGATCCTGATGCCGACGATCCAGGCCGCGGACCTGTGGCGCGAGTCCGGCCGCTACGAGGCCTACGGCAAGGAGATGCTGCGCCTGAAGGACCGCCACGAGCGCGAATTGCTCTACGGCCCGACCGCGGAAGAGGTCGTCACCGAGATCTTTCGCGCGAGCGCCCGATCCTACAAGGATCTGCCCAAGAACCTCTATCAGATCTCGTGGAAGTTCCGCGACGAGGTGCGTCCGCGCTTCGGCACCATGCGCTCGCGCGAGTTCCTGATGAAGGACGGCTACTCGTTCGACATCGATCAGGCCGCCTCGCGCCATTCCTACAACAAGGTCTTCGTCTCCTACCTGCGCACCTTCGAGAGGCTCGGCCTGCGGGCGATCCCGATGCGCGCCGACACGGGGCCGATCGGCGGCGATCTCAGCCACGAATTCATCATCCTGGCCAAGACCGGCGAGAGCGAGGTCTTTTGCGACCGCGCCTATCTCGACATGCCGGTGCCGCCGCCATCGGTCGATTTCGACGACGTGGCGGGGCTGCAGGGCGTCGTCGATGCCTGGACCTCGCACTACGCCGCCACCGACGAGATGCACGACGAGGCGGTCTTCGCCGAGGTGCCGGAGACCGCGCGGCTCTCCGCCCGCGGCATCGAGGTCGGCCACATCTTCTATTTCGGCACCAAGTACTCGGCGCCGATGAAGGCGGTCGTCACCGGCCCCGACGGGGCGGAGCGGCCGGTCCATATGGGCTCCTACGGCATCGGCCCGAGCCGGCTCGTGGCCGCGACCATCGAGGCGAGCCACGACGAGGCCGGCATCATCTGGCCGGACGCGATCGCCCCGTTCGACGTGGCCCTGATCAACCTCAAGGTCGGCGATGCCGCCTGCGACGGCGCCTGCGCCGAGATCCAGGCGGCTCTGGAGACGGCGGGCCTGTCGGTGCTCTACGACGACCGCGACGAGCGGCCGGGCGCCAAGTTCGCCACCGCCGACCTCATCGGCCTGCCCTGGCAGGTCATCGTCGGCCCGAAGGGGCTCGCCGAGGGAAAGGTCGAGCTGAAACGTCGCGCCAGCGGCGAGCGCGAGACCCTCGATCCGGTCGATCTCCCCGCTCGGATCCGGCGCGTCTGAGGATCGGCCGCGATGGCGCTCGCCTTGGGTAAGGGCCGCATCTCCCTGAGCGGCGTCCTGGCACGGCTGAGAAGCGCCCGTGCGAGCGCCTCCACGCCGCCCTTCGCGGGCTTCGAGTGGCTCATCGCCGGGCGCTACCTGCGGGCGCGCCGCCGGGGCGGCGGCGTCTCGGTGGTGGCCCTGTTCTCGGTGCTCGGCATCGCGGTGGGCGTGGCCACCCTCATCATCGTGCTCTCGGTGATGAACGGCTTCCGCTCGGAACTGCGCTCCAAGATCATCGGCCTCAACGGCCACGTCTTCGCCGCGCCGATCGACCGGCTCTTCACCGACTACGTCGATCTCTCCGACCGGCTGGAGAAGGTCGCGGGCGTGCGCGCCGTGGTGCCGATGGTGCAGGGTCAGGCCTTCGCGTCCTCGCCCTACGGCGGTTCCGGCGTGCTGGTGCGGGGCGTGCGCGAAGCCGACCTGCCGAAGATCCCGGCCATCTCCTCCGCCATCAAGAGCGGGACGCTGGAGGGCTTCGACGACGGCCAGGGCGTCGCCCTCGGCAAACGGCTCGCCGATTCCCTCGGGCTGCAGGCGGGCGATCAGGTCACCCTCTCGACGCCGAAGGGCGCGAGCACTCCCTTCGGCACCGCCCCGCGCACCAAGGCCTACACCGTCAAGGCGATCTTCGAGATCGGCGTGACCGATTTCGACACCACCATGGCCTTCATGCCGCTCAACGAGGCCCAGGCCTTCTTCAACCGCGACGGCGACGTCAGCGTGATCGAGATCTACATCGACGACGCCGATGCGGTCGGCGAGATGCGCGAGCCCCTGGAGATGGCAGCCGAGCGCCCGATCCTCCTGACCGATTGGCGCCAGACCAACCGCACCTTCTTCGGCGCTCTGGAGGTGGAGCGGAACGTGATGTTCCTGATCCTCAACCTCATCGTGATCGTGGCGACGCTCAACATCATCTCGGGCCTGATCCTGCTGGTGCGCGACAAGTCCTCCGACATCGCGATCCTGCGCACCATGGGCGCGACGCCGGGCACGATCATGCGAGTCTTCCTCATCAACGGGGCGCTGATCGGCCTCGTCGGCACGGCGATCGGCCTCATCGGCGGCGTGCTGTTCACCCTCAACATCAAGCCGATCCAGCGCACTCTGTTTCCCACCGCCTGGGACCCCACCGTGCGCTTCCTCGCCGAGATCCCGGCGGAGATGAACACGAGCGAGGTCGTCATCATCGTGATCACCTCGATCCTGCTCTCGCTGGTGGCGACCCTCTATCCCTCCTGGCGCGCCGCCCGGCTCGATCCGGTGCAGGCCCTGCGCTACGGCTGACGGAACGCCCCGATCATGGCTCAGACGAATGCCGGCGGCGCCCAGCCCGTGCCGGCCCTGTTCTTCGCGGGCGTCCAGCGCCGCTACACGCAGGGCGAGGGCGCGCTCGAGATCCTGCGCGGGACCGATCTGGCGATCTGGCCGGGCGAGCTGGTCGCCCTGGTGGCGCCCTCGGGGGCGGGAAAGTCGACCCTGCTCCACATCGCCGGCCTCCTGGAGCGGCCCGACGGCGGCGAGGTCTATATCGGCGGCCAGCCGACCGCGGGCATGTCGGATGCCGAGCGCACCCGCCTGCGGCGGGAGGAGATGGGCTTCGTCTACCAGTTCCACCACCTGCTGCCCGAGTTCTCGGCGCTGGAGAACGTGGTGCTGCCCCAGCTCATCCGCGGGCTCGCCCGCAAGGAGGCGGAGGCCCGCGCCGCCGAACTCCTGAGCTTCCTCGGCCTCAAGGACCGCCTGCCGCACCGCCCGGCCGAACTCTCAGGCGGCGAGCAGCAGCGCGTCGCCATCGCCCGCGCCGTCGCCAACGGCCCCCGCCTGCTGCTCGCCGACGAGCCCACCGGCAACCTCGACCCGCAGACCTCGGGCCGGGTCTTCAACATCCTGCTCCAGCTCGTGCGCGCCTCCGGCCTCGCGGCACTCATCGCGACCCACAACATGGAACTCGCCGGCCGCATGGACCGGCGCGTGACCATCCGCGACGGGATGATCGAGCAGCTCTCATAAGCGGGCGTTCTTGCCATTGTTGTCAAATATGCCAACAATGGCAGCATGACGCGGCGAACGCGCCCGATCTCGTGGATCAAGGCAGCCCGAAAGGCGTTCGAGTCGTTTCCGCCGGGTGCTCGGCAGGAGTGCCTGCGCGCGCTCACCGTCGCCGCGGAAGGCGAGCGCGCCGACATCGTCAAGCCGATGCAAGGATTGGGGGCGGGCATCTGAAAAGTTGCGCTGCGCCACCGGGGAGATGCGTTCCGCGTCGTCTACGCCGTGCAGATCGGGAGCGATCTCTGGGTGCTTCACGCCTTTCAGAAGAAATCGACGAGCGGGATCAAGACACCGCAGCACGAGATCGACACCGTGCGTGAGCGCTTGAAGCGCCTGAAGGAGGCTCTCTCATGAGCGACGACTTCGAACTCGTCCGCGGCAGCGGCAACGTCTTCCGCGATTTCGGAAGCACGAACGCCGATGCCGAGCAATTGAAGGCGTTGCTCGGCGCCCAGATCATCGCCTGCCTCGACCGTCGCGGCCTGACCGTGAGAGCCGCCGAGGCGGCGACGGGAATCGCCGCCGCGGACTTCTCCCGCATCCGCCGGGTCAAGCTCGATCGCTTCACCGTTGATCGTCTCATGACCATCCTCAACCGGCTCGGCCAGCAGGTCGATGTCGTGGTTACCCTGCGCGAGCGACCTGCAGCTTGAGCCTTCAACCGGGCGTAGGAATTTTTTAACCACGACCCACCCGCCATCCGGATTTGGGCTTTACAAAGAACAAAACAGGAACAAAAATTACTCCATCAACACGGAGTGGAAGCCATGACCAAGCGCGTGTTCCTCACCAGCCTCGTCGAATTCACCTCCTTCGGCCTGCTCTTCGGCGCGGTGGCGCTCTGGGCGGTAGCCTTGGCGCCGATCCATTAACGTCCTGCGTTCGGGCGCGGTTTGTTCCCGTCCTAGAGGCGTTGCGCACAGGAAATGGCGCCGGGCCGGCCTTTTCCGCCCCGCGTCGCGGGAGTGGGCGGCTTCGGCGGGGAAGAACGGTGGATATCGTCCCCGGTGCGGCCCATCGGTGACAGACTTGGAAGGGCTTGAGCGGCGATCTTAAGGGGCTCCGAGCAGGGTCCCCATGGCGCGCACACTCAAAGAAATCGGCTTCGTCCACCTCCACGTCCACTCGTCCTACTCGCTGCTCGAAGGCGGCGTGAAGGTCGCCGACCTGGTCAAGGCGGCGGCCGCCGACCGGCAGCCCGCGCTGGCGCTCACCGACACCAACAACCTGTTCGGCGCGCTCGAATTCTCGGAGAAGGCCGCCGGCACCGGCATCCAGCCGATCGCGGGCCTTCAGCTCACCGTCTGCTTCGAGGCGCCCGATCCGATGGCGCGCATGCCGCAGGCGGGCTGCGCCAACATCGTGCTGCTCGCCCAGGACGAGACCGGCTACGGCAACCTGCTGCGGCTCGGCAGCCGCGCCCATTTCGACGGCCCGCTCGGCGCCGCCCCCAACCTCGCCGTCTCGGCGCTGGAGGGCAATGTCGACGGGCTGATCGGCCTGACCGGCGGACTCACGGGCCCGCTCGACACCAGCCTGCGCACCGGCCGCGCCGATCAGGCGGCACGTCGCCTGGAGGTCCTCAAGGGGGCGTTCGGCGAGGAGCGCCTCTACGTCGAGATCCAGCGCCACGGTCTCGACGACGAGCGCGCGGTCGAGCGCGAATTGCTGCGCCTCGCCGATGGAAACGGCCTCGGCATCGTCGCGACGAACGAGCCGTTCTTCGCCAAGCCCGGCGATTACGACGCCCACGACGCCCTGCTCGCCATCGCGGAGGGCCGCCTCGTCTCCGACGAGCGCCGCCGCCGTCTCACGCCGCGCCACGCCTTCACGACGCGCGCCGAGATGATGGAGCTGTTCCGCGATCTGCCGGACGCGCTCGCGGCCTCCGTCGAGATCGCCATGCGCTGCGCCGTTCGGGCGCGGACCCGCAAGCCCATCCTGCCGAACTTCGCCAGCGTCGCGGCGGGCGAGCCCCCGCCCATGGCCGAGGCTCTGGCCGAGGCCGCCGAGGCGCCGGTCCGGGCGGTCGCCGCCGACGAGCCGACCGAGCTGTGCCGCCAGGCCGAGGCCGGGCTGGAATTGCGCCTGAAGCAGCACGGCACCGCCCCCGGCTTCACCGAGGAGGATTACCGCGCGCGGCTGAAGTTCGAGCTCGACGTCATCGTCAAGATGAAGTTCCCGGGCTACTTCCTGATCGTCTCGGACTTCATCAAGTGGGCCAAGGACCACGACATCCCCGTCGGGCCGGGCCGCGGCTCGGGCGCGGGCTCGCTGGTGGCGTGGTCGCTCCTCATCACCGATCTCGACCCGCTCCGCTTCGGCCTGCTGTTCGAGCGCTTCCTGAATCCCGAGCGCGTCTCGATGCCGGACTTCGACATCGACTTCTGCGTCGAGGGCCGCGAGCGGGTGATCCGCTACGTGCAGGAGCGCTACGGCGAGCGGCAGGTCGGGCAGATTATCACCTTCGGTACCCTGCTCGCCCGCGGCGTGCTGCGCGACGTCGGCCGCGTGCTGGAGATGCCCTACGGGCAGGTCGATAAGCTGACCAAGCTCGTGCCGCAGAATCCGGCCAACCCCGTGACCCTGGCGCAGGCGATCGAGGGCGAGCCGAAGCTGCAGCAGGCGATCGAGGAGGAGCCGATCGTCGCCCGGCTCATCGAGATCTCGAAGAAGCTCGAGGGCCTGCACCGCCACGCCTCGACCCACGCCGCCGGCGTGGTGATCGGCGACCGGCCCCTCGAAGAGCTGGTGCCGCTCTACCGCGACCCGAAGACCGGGATGCGGGTGACCCAGTTCAACATGAAGTGGGTGGAGCAGGCGGGTCTCGTCAAATTCGACTTCCTCGGCCTCAAGACCCTCACCATGCTGCGGTGCTGCACCGACCTGCTGAAGCAGCGCGGCATCGACGTGGATCTCGCCCAGATCCCGCTCGACGACAAGAAGACCTACGAGCCGATGGGGCGCGGCGAGACCGTCGCGGTGTTCCAAGTGGAATCCGCCGGCATGCGCAAGGCGCTGTGCGAGATGCAGGCCGACCGCCTGGAGGACATCATCGCCCTGGTGGCGCTCTACCGGCCGGGCCCGATGGCCAACATCCCGGTCTATTGCGAGCGCAAGCTCGGGCGCGACGCCGGCAACGAGGCGAGCTGGTACCCGCACCCGATGCTGGAGCCGATCCTGCGGGAGACGTTCGGGATCATCGTCTACCAGGAACAGGTGATGGAGGTCGCCAAGGTTCTGGCCGGCTACACGCTCGGCGAGGCCGACATGCTCCGCCGCGCCATGGGCAAGAAGATCAAGGCGGAGATGGACGCCCAGCGCGACCGCTTCGTGAAGGGCTGCCTGGAGAGCGGAATTCCCGAAGGGAAAGCCAACGAGATCTTCGACCTCTTGGCCAAGTTCGCCGATTACGGCTTCAACAAGTCCCACGCGGCGGCCTACGCGCTGGTGACCTACCAGACCGCCTATCTGAAGGCGAACTATCCGGTCGAGTTCCTGGCCGCCGCCATGACGCTCGACATCGACAACACCGACAAGCTCGCGGAATTCCGCCAGGACGCGCAGCGCCTGAAGATCACCGTCGAGCCGCCCTCGGTGAACACCTCCGGCGTCGTCTTCGACGTGCGGGAGGGGCGCATCCTCTACGCGCTCGCCGCGATCAAGGGGGTCGGCCGCGCGGCGGTGGAATCGATCGTCGCCGCCCGCGGGGACACGCCGTTCAAGGACCTCGCCTGCTTCGCCCGGCGCCTCAACCCGCGCCACGTCAACAAGCGGACGCTGGAGAACTTGATCGCGGCCGGCGCGCTCGACTGCATCGAGCCCGACCGGGCGCGGGCCTGGGCGGCGGTCGAGCCGATGATGAAGATGGCGCAAGGCGCGGCCGAGGCCGAGACCTCCGGCATCACCGACATGTTCGGCGGCGTCGCCTCGGTCGATGTGGCGCTTCGCATCCCGCCCCACGAATTCTGGACCCACACCGACAAGCTCAAGCGCGAGTGCGACGCCATCGGCTTCTTCCTCTCGGGCCACCCGCTCGACGAGTACGGGCCGATCCTCGAAAAGCTGCGGGTCCAGTCCTGGGCCGATTTCTGCCGGGCAGTGCGGGCGGGCTCGGCCAGCGTCGGCCGCATCGCCGCCTCGGTGCTCGACCGCTCGGAGCGGCGCACCAAGAGCGGCAACAAGCTCGGCATCGTCATCCTCTCGGACCAGACCGGCCACTTCGAGGCGATCATCTTCTCCGAAGGGCTCAACCAGTACCGCGACATCCTCGAACCCGGCCGTCCGCTGGTGCTGACGATCCAGGCGAACCTGGAGGGCGAGGACGTGCGCGCCCGCATCACCACCGCCGAGCCCCTCGATCAGGCCGCCGCCCGCCACCAGAAGGGGATGCGCATCTTCCTGCGCGACGACCGGGCCTTGAGTTCGGTGCAGCAGCGCCTGACCCTGCGCGGGGAGGGCGAGGTCTCGCTGATCCTGATCCTCGACGGCGGCGAGCGCGAGGTCGAGGTGCGCCTGAAGGACCGCTATCAGGCGACGCCGCAGGTCGCAGGCGCCCTGCGCGCCGTGCCGGGCGTGGTGCAGGTGGAGGTGAACTGAGGCTGCCACCGGACGAACCCGCCGGTAACCAAACCCGTCACCTCCGCAAGATATGGGTGTGACAGATCCGTTCGTGCCTCACCGCCGCCACAGCTCGGTGATTCTGCCAAGGTATGGTTCGGCCGATCGCGAGGTCACGGCATGGGCTCCGGCTGGCGGAGCCCGCCTGCCTCCGGGGAGCGGCCGAAGCCCTTGCGAATGCCGCGGCGCCGCGTAACCGCCGCCTGATGGAGTGTGGGATGACCGGACACGGTTTGAGACTGATGGCGGCCGCCGCCCTGGTGGGGCTGACCGGCGCCGCGCAGGCGGCGCAGTGCGGCAACACGGCCGCCGGCTTCGAGTCCTGGAAGGACGAGTTCATCGCCGAGGCCAAGGGGCGGGCGAGCCCGACGGCGCTGGCGGCCCTGGCCAACACCTCCTACTCCACCGCGACCATCTCGGCCGATCGCGGTCAGAAGAGCTTCAAGCTCTCCCTCGACCAGTTCCTGGCCAAGCGCGGCGGCAACACCATCGTCTCCCGCGGGCGCGCCCTCAAGGCGCAGAACGCGGCGCTCTTCGCCTCGATCGAGCAGCGCTACGGCGTGCCGCCGGGTCCGCTCCTGGCGATCTGGGGCATGGAGACCGGCTTCGGCGCCGTGAAGGGCAACGTCAACACGCTCTCGGCGGTGGCCACGCTGGCCTACGATTGCCGCCGCTCGGCCTATTTCACCGAACAGCTCTACGCCGCGCTCAAGCTCGTCGACAGCGGCGTGCTGACGCCGACGACCCGGGGCGCCGCCCACGGCGAGGTCGGCCACACCCAGTTCCTCCCGAAGAACGTGCTGACCTACGGCGTCGGCGGCAGCCTCGACAGCGCCCCGGTCGCGCTGAACTCCACGGCCAACTTCCTGAAGGGCCATGGCTGGCAGCGCGGCGCGGGCTACCAGCCCGGCGAACCGAACTTCGCCGCGATCCAGGGCTGGAACGCGGCCGGCGTCTATCAGCGCGCCATCGCGCTCCTCGGCGCCCGGATCGACGGGCAGTAGTCCTTCGATCCGTCACCGCGAGCGGAGCGAAGCAGTCCAGGGCGCGACCGTGCCGGATGGGGCGGTGCTCTGGATCACTTCGGCTCCGCCTCGCGATGACGGAGGAGCGGCGAGGCGCACCCTTCCCGCAGCCGCTCGGCCACGAGCGCCTGGAGCGACCACAGGTGCCGGTCGTGGATGCCGAGCCGGGCGCAGGCTTCCACGGTTCGGAACAGATACTCGGCGCTCGGGCCGAGATGCCCGCAGGCCGTCGCGATCCTGCGCGCGAGCTCTTCGTCGGAGAGGCGGCCGGCGTAGCGGTCGCTCCGCCGGTTCACCGTGAAGGTCAGGGCCGTGACCGGTCCGGCCGCCGTCTCGACCGTGACCCAGCGCCCCTCGTAGCCCTTGCCCTTCATCTCCCGCCGCCAGACCGGCATCAGGGTCGCGTGCGGGTCGGCATCGTCCAGCCGGAAGGCGACGCCGCGGCAGATCCCGCCCCGGTCGAGCCCCAGAACGAGGCCCGGATTCTCCGGCGTGCCGCGATAGCGCCGCTGCAGCAGGCAGAAGCGGCGGTGCCACCCCCGCAGCGTGCCGACCCGCTGCTCGGTGAAGGCGAATTCCGGGCTCCACAGCAGCGACCCGTAGGCGAACACCCACAGGCCCCCGTCGGCCGAGGCGCGGCGCGCCAGCATCGCGTCGAGTTCGGGCGCGAGGTCGTCGTCGGCGAGCAGCGTCAGCGCGTTCGGGTCGTCGGAAACGGGGTCGGGATGGGCACGGGCGATCAGGTCGAGGGAGAGCGACAGGGGACGAGGGGCCATCGGGCCGGAGCGGAGCATTTTCGGGGACCTGCGCGCAACCCCGTTCAGGCCCCCGGCGAATCCAATTCCGGAAACGGCTCGCTGCGGTGCCCCTCGCACACTTCCTCCTCGTCGCGCAGGACGGTGAGCGCGCCGGCCTCCTCCCGCACCACGAGCTTCGGCCGCTCCGGCTTGCCGAAGGTGCGGCCGCTCATCCGGGTCGAGACGCAGTAGAGCCGGCGGCCGCCATCCTCGAGCGGGCCGGCGATCCGGCTGTGGGCGAACCGCACCGGGATCAGCGAGACCGAACCGAAGGCGACCTGCCGCAGGGCCAGGGCGGCGATGCGCTCGCGCACCGTGCCGGTGGAGGCTGCCGGGGCGGGCGGTGCCGCGGTCGCGGTGCAGCCGCCGGCCGCGACGACCATCGCCAGCACCACTCCACCGCGCCGCCCGACCATCGCCGAATCTCCCGAACGGCGGAAAGCCTAGCGATTTCGCGCATGGCGGGAAACGGGTTCGCCGTCGCAACCCGATTTCGCTGCGCGAAGCAGTCCCGTTCCGGCCCCGGAATGATTATCTCTCTCTCATGCAATGGATCGACGAAGGCCTCGTGATCGGCCTGCGCAAGCACGGCGAGACCGGGGTCGTGCTCGAACTGATGACGCCGGAGCACGGCCGCCATCTCGGGCTCGTCCATGGCGGGCGCTCGCGGCGGATGCAGCCGATGCTCCAGCCCGGCAACACGCTGCGCGCCACGTGGCGGGCGCGGCTCGACGGGGCGCTCGGCTCCTACGCCGTCGAGCCGCTGACCATGAACGCCTCGCGGCTGATGGATTCGGGGCTGGCGCTCTACGGCATCGGCCATCTCTCCACGCTGCTGCGGCTCCTGCCCGAGCGCGACCCGCATCCGGCGCTCTACGAGGCGGCGCAGATCCTGATCGCCCATCTCGACGATCCGGAGATCGCGCCCGCGCTGATGGTGCGGTTCGAACTCGCCCTGCTCGCCGGCCTCGGCTTCGGCCTCGACCTGTCGCATTGCGCGGCCACGGGCGCCAACGACGCCCTGGTCTACGTCTCGCCGAAGAGCGGGCGGGCGGTCAGCGCCTCGGCGGGCGAGCCGTATCGTGACCGCCTGCTCGCCCTGCCGCCCTTCCTGCGCGACCGCGACCAGCCCGGCAGCGGCTGGCGCATGCCGGACGGCCAGGACGTTCGGGAGGGGTTTACCTTGACGGGATATTTCCTCGATCAGCACGTCTGGCGCCCGAGGCAGCAGGGCGCGCCGGAGGAGCGGGCACGATTCGTCGCACTCGGCACTGGCCAGGGGTGATGATGTTCGTGTTATGTTCCTGCGTGATTTCGAAGGGAACGCGGTCGGTCCTGCCGGGCCGCGGGGACGGATGCGGGCGAGGGGCCGGCATCCGGTCCGGATTGACGATGGGGAGTGAGTGATGGGTCAGCCCGTCCTGCCGCCGCCGGGCGACGGCATCGAGAGCGTCGAGCTGAAGACGGCGCTGGAAGAGCGCTACTACGCCTACGCGCTCTCCACGATCATGCAGCGCGCGCTGCCCGATGCCCGCGACGGCCTGAAGCCCGTGCACCGGCGCATCCTCTACGGCATGCGCCTGCTCCGGCTCGATCCGAGTTCGGCGTTCAAGAAATGCGCGAAGATCGTCGGCGACGTGATGGGTGACTTCCACCCCCACGGCGACCAGGCGATCTACGACGCATTGGTGCGCCTCTCCCAGGACTTCGCCCAGCGCTACCCCCTGGTCGATGGCCAGGGCAATTTCGGCAATATCGACGGCGACGGCCCGGCCGCCTACCGCTACACCGAGGCGCGTCTCACCGAGGTCGCCCGGCTCCTGCTCGACGGAATCGACGAGGACACGGTCGATTTCCGGCCCTCCTACAACGGCGAGAAGGAGGAGCCCGTCGTCCTGCCGGCGGCCTTCCCGAACCTTCTGGCCAACGGCTCGCAGGGCATCGCGGTCGGCATGGCGACCTCGATCCCGCCGCACAACGCCGCCGAACTCTGCGACGCGGCGCTCTACCTGATCCAGAACCGCGAGGCGACCTCGGAGCAGCTCTGCACCTTCGTGCAGGGGCCGGACTTCCCCACCGGCGGCATCCTGATCGATTCACCCGACGTGATCCGTGAGGCCTACCGCACCGGCCGCGGCGGGTTCCGCGTCCGCGCGCGCTGGGCCAAGGAGGATCTCGGCCGCGGCACCTGGAATATCGTCGTCACCGAGATTCCCTACGGCGTGCCGAAGGCGCGGCTCATCGAGAAGCTCGCCGACCTGCTCCAGGAGAAGAAGCTGCCGCTTCTCGCCGACGTGCGCGACGAATCGGCGGAGGATGTGCGCGTCGTGCTGGAGCCGCGCTCGCGCTCGGTCGATCCGGTGATGCTGATGGAATCGCTGTTCCGGCTCTCGGAGCTGGAGGCGCGGGTCCCGCTGAACCTCAACGTGCTGGTCGGCGGCGTCGTGCCCCGCGTCATCGGACTGGCCGAGTGCCTGCGCGAGTGGGTCGATCACCGCCGGGTCGTGCTCCAGCGCCGCTCCGGCTATCGCCTCGGCCAGATCGAGCGCCGCCTGGAGATCCTCGGCGGCCTGCTCATCGTCTATCTCGACCTCGACGAGGTGATCCGCATCATCCGCGAGGAGGACGAGCCGAAGGCGGCCCTGATGGCGCGGTTCGAACTCACCGAACTCCAGGCCAACGCCATCCTCGACACCCGTCTGCGCTCCCTGCGCCGGCTGGAGGAGATGGAGCTCAAGCGCGAGTTCGAGGAACTCACCAAGGAGAAGGAGGGGATCGAGGCGCTGCTCGGTTCCGAGAAGCTCCAGTGGACGGAGATCACCAAGCAGATCCGCGCGGTGAAGAAGACCTTCGGGCCCGAGACCAAACTGGGCAAGCGGCGCACCACCCTGGAGAACCCGCCCGACACCGCCGGCATCGACTTCACCGCCGCCATGGTCGAGCGCGAGCCGATCACGGTCATCCTGTCCGAGAAGGGCTGGATCCGGGCGCTCAAGGGGCACGTGACCGAGTTGGCGGGGGTCGCCTTCAAGGGCGACGACACGCTGAAGGTCTCTTTCCTCAGCGAGACCACGGCAAAAATCCTGCTGCTCGCCTCGAACGGCAAGGTCTTCACGCTCGAAGCCTCGAAGCTGCCGGGCGGGCGCGGCTTCGGCGATCCGGTGCGGCTGATGGTCGATCTCGACGACGGCACCGAGATCGTCGCGGCGCTGCCCTACAAGCCGGACAGCAAACTGCTGGTGGCGGGCTCCGACGGGCGCGGCTTCATCGCGCCCTCCGACGCGCTGGTCGCCAACACCCGGAAAGGAAAGGCGATCCTCGGGCTCGACGAGGGGGTCAGCGCCGTGCTGCTGGTGCCGGCCGAGGGCGACCACATCGCCGTCTGCTCGTCCGACAAGCTGATGCTGGTCTTCCCGGCTTCCGAGGTGACGGAGCTCGGCCGCGGCAAGGGCGTGCGCCTGCAGCGCTGCCGCCAGAGCCGGCTCGCCGACGCCTGCGTCTTCACCCTGGCGGAGGGCCTGCCCTGGCGCGACGGCTCGGGCCAGGCGCGGCTCGCTCAGAGCGCGATGCTGGAGAAGTGGATGGGCCACCGGTCCGATGCCGGCACGCTGATGACCCGCAGCTTCCCGAAATTCGAGCGGTTCGGGAAGTAATTTCTTGGGATTTTGGGGCGGTGCTCAACGAGTCCGATCGACCGAAGGGCCGCCTCGCGAAGTCCTTCCCGTCATTGCGAGGCGGAGCCGAAGCAATCCAGCGCTCCGCCCTTTCCGGAGAGCTCGCGCCGCTGGATCGCTTCGCCGAGGCTCGCGATGACGGCGGACGATGCGAAGGCGTCGCCTCAGCGGCGGCGGAACTGCTGGCCGCCGCGCTGGGGCGGACGCGGGCCGGAGGAGCGCTCGTCCTTGTGGCGGAACACGAGGCGGCCCTTTTCCAGGTCGTAGGGGGACATCTCGACGGTGACGCGGTCGCCGGCCAGGGTCTTGATGCGGTTCTTCTTCATCTTGCCGGCCGTGTAGGCGACGATCTCGTGACCCTGGTCGAGCTGCACGCGGTAGCGCGCGTCCGGCAGGATCTCGACGACCAAGCCGTCGAACTGCATCAATTCCTCTTTCGCCATGCACCTGTCTCCGGCCGGGCTGCCTGCACGGGGCGCTCCGGCAAATTCAAAAATCGGTCTGTCGTGCGAAACGCGCGGCGCTGCGGGTCCGATCCGCTCGGGACGAGAGGCGTCAGCGATGCCGGGCGTCGGGCGCCTTTCGCGAAACTCCCGGATCGGGGAGTCCTCCCTTCGGCCGGACAAGCGGCACGACGGGCGTTTCGCGAAGGGCACCAAGCCTGCGACTTAAGCGTCGGAGGCGGTTTGTGCAAGAATATCCGCGGCGGAACGGCCGCTTGACCTCAACCAACGGTGGGTTTCGTGGCCTCCACCGTCGCGGAACGGCCCTATGGTGAGGTTTCGTTGCCGGCAAAGTCGAGCCGCCCGTCGGGAAGCCGGCGCCAGGCCTGGACCGTGAAGGGCGGCTTCACGAGGTCGCCGCCCGCGTCGAACGCCACCTCGCCGAGCACCGTGCGAAGGGGCACGCCGCTATGCAGGGTGGCCGCGACCTTGGCCGGCTCGACCGAGCGCGCGCCCTCGATCCCCTGGCGCAGGACCTCGACCGCCGCGTAGGCCGAGGCGGCGAACATCTCGGCCTCCGGGCTCCGCGGCGTCCGGGTGCCCTTCGGCTCGGGCAGGCGAGGGGGCGCGGGCGACACCGTCATCAGCGTGCCCTCGGCACCGGGAACTTGCGAAAAATCCCGGTCGAGCAGGCCATCGCTGCCGATCACCACCGTCGTCAGGCCGGCCTCGCGCATCGCCCGGATCAGCCCTGCGGCCGGGGCGGACAGGCCGCCGAAATAGAGCGCCTCGATCCCGAGCGCCCGCAGCTTGGCGACGAGGGCGGCCGTCTCGCGGTCGTCGCGGGAGACGCCCTCGAACAGGCGCTCCTGCCCGCCGCGGGCTTTCAAGGCGCGGGCGGCCTCGTCGGCGAGGCCGCGGCCGAAGCTGGTCTTGTCGTGGACGATGGCGACCGGTTTGCCGCGGAAGCGCTCGGCGAGCAGCGCGCCGCCGAGCGCGCCCTGCTGCGCGTCGCTGCCGGAAAGCCGGAACAGCAGGCCGGCACCGCGGCGGGTCAGCGGCGCCCAGGTCGCGCCGGGCGTGACCGAGACGATGCCGGCCTCCTCGTAGACCGGGCTCGCCGCGGCCGCCGCCCCGGAGGTCAGGGGGCCGATGACGAAGCGCACGCCGCTGCCGGCGAACCGGCGGGCGACCGCCACCGCCTGCTTCGGGTCGGCGGCATCGTCCTGCACCACGAGCTGGAGCTTGCGGCCCAGCACCCCGCCCGCGCGGTTGATCTCGGCGACCGCCTGCTCGGCGCCGAGCCGCGCCCCCTGGCCGAACCCGGCATCCGGCCCGCTCAAGGGGGCGGCGAGCCCGATCCTCAGCGGCTCGGCGGCGCCGGCGGGACCCGCGAGCGTCAGGGCGAGAAGGGTTGCCAACGCGCTCCGCTTCGTCACACCACCCCCCGTCCGGTCGCCGGAATGTCCCCGGATCTTGATGCGGCCCGCTCGCGGCGCTGGCAAGCGCCGCCGTTGGCCGCATCCCGGGCCGCATTGCGGAACGGCCCGGGACGCCTACCTCTCCGGAGACGGGACGGTCGGGGGCGGCGGAACCGAAGCTTTCAGGACGTGAAGCCCATGCTCTCCACCGAGGACGACATCCTGCGCGCCGCCGAGGGCTGGCGGCGCGAGGGGCGCGCGGTCGCGCTCGCCACCGTGATCGAGACCTGGGGCTCGGCGCCCCGCCCGGTCGGAAGCCACCTCGTCATCGACGGCGACAGCCGCTTCCTCGGCTCGGTCTCCGGCGGCTGCGTCGAGGGCGAGGTCATCACCGAGGCGCTCGACGTGATCGCGGACGGGCGCTCCCGCACCCTGGAATTCGGCGTCGCCGACGAGACCGCGTGGCGGGCCGGCCTCTCCTGCGGCGGCCGCATCCGCGTCTTCGTCGAACGCATCGACTGATTTTTTTCCGCGCGACCACCGTTTTCCCCGCGAGCGCGTGCCCGCCTCGCATCGAGCGACAGACCCCATGCGCCTCGACATCCTGTCGGCCCTCAACGCGGAGCGCGCGGCGCGCCGCCCGGCCCTGATCGTCACCGATCCCGAGGATGGCGGTCAGCGCCTCGTGCGCGCCGCCGAGATCGACGCCGATCCGCTCGGCCCCCTGCTGCGCGAGCGCCTGCGCAGCGGCCGCAGCGGCCTCGGCGAGGGCCCGGACGGGCGTCCCGTCTTCGTGGCCGTCCACGCGCCGCCGGTGCGCTTCGTCGTGGTGGGGGCCGTCCATATCTCGCAGGCGCTGGTGCCGCTCGCGGGAGGGCTCGATCTCGACCTCACGGTGATCGATCCCCGCACCGCGTTCGCCAGCCCGGAACGGTTTCCCGGTGTGCGCCTGATCGCCGAATGGCCGGACGAGGCGCTCGCCGCCATCGGCCCGCTCGATGCCTACACGGCGCTCGCCGCCCTCACCCACGACCCGAAGATCGATGATCCCGCCCTCGTCGCGGCCCTGCGGGCGGATTGCGCCTATATCGGCGCCCTGGGCTCGCGAAAGACCCATGCGCGGCGCGTCGAGCGCCTCGGGGAGGCGGGGTTCGACGCGGCGGCGATCGGCCGGATCCACGCGCCGATCGGGCTCGATATCGGTGCGGTCTCGCCCGCCGAGATCGCCCTGTCGATCCTCGCCGAGCTCGTCGCGACCCTGCGCAAGGGGCGCATCGAGGGCCGCGACGCGGCGCCGACGGGACGCTGAGCCGATGCAGTTCGGACCGGTCGCGACCCGCGACAGCGCGGGGCTCATCGCCGCCCATACCGTGCGCGCCGAGGGCGCGGGCCTGAAGAAGGGGCAGCCGATCCCGGCGGAGGAGGCCCTGCGGCTGGCCGAATCCGGAATCCCCGAGATCCTGGCCGTGCGGCTCGAGCCCGGCGATGTCGGCGAGGACGCGGCGGCGGCCCGCCTCGCCGGCCATCTCGCCGGGGCGGGGTTGCGAGCGGAGGCGCCGTTCACCGGGCGCTGCAACCTCTTCGCCGAGGCCGCGGGGGTGTTCGTGGTCGCGCCGGCCTGCATCGACGCGGTCAACGCGGTCGACGAGGCGATCACGGTCGCGACCCTGCCGGCCTTCCGGCCCGTCGCCGCGGGCGAGATGGTCGCCACGGTCAAGATCATCCCCTACGCGGTCGCCGCCGCGCCGCTGGAGCGGGCGCTCGCCGCCGCCGCCGCGCCGCCGATACGGCTCGCGCCCTACCGTGTGGCGCGGGTCGGCGTCGTCTCCACCCTGCTGCCCGGCCTGAAGGCGGCGACCGTCGCCAAGACCCTGCGCGTGCTCGCCGAGCGGCTGGCGCCGACGGGCGCGCACATCGTGACGGAGACCCGCGTGCGGCACGAGGCCGGCGCCGTCGCGGCCGCCGTCACGAACGCGGTCGCCCAGGGCGCGGAGTTGGTCGTGGTGTTCGGCGCCTCGGCCATCGCCGACCGGCGCGACGTGATCCCCGCCGGGCTCGAGGCGGCGGGCGGCCGAGTCGAGCAGTTCGGGATGCCGGTCGATCCCGGCAACCTTCTGCTGCTCGGCGCCCTCGGCTCCGTGCCGGTGATCGGCGCGCCGGGCTGCGCCCGCTCGCCCAAGGAGAACGGCTTCGACTTCGTCCTCCACCGCCTTCTCGCGGGCCTGTCCGTGACCCGGGCCGACATCGTGCGCCTCGGCGTCGGCGGCCTCCTCACCGAGATCCCCCTGCGCGGCCAGCCGAGGTCCGGCGGTGACGGCGGTTGAGCCGCGCGTCGGCGCGGTGATCCTCGCCGCCGGCCTCGGCTCACGGTTCGGGACTGCGCCGAAGATGCTCGCGCCCTATGCCGGCACGCCGATGGTGCGGCGCGCCGCCGAGGCGGCCCTGGCCTCGCGGGCCGGGCCGGTCGTCGCGGTCCTCGGCGCCCATGCGGAGGCCGTGCGGGCCGCCCTCGACGGCCTCGCCCTGACGCTGGTCGAGAATCCCGACCCGGCCGCCGGCCTCTCGGCCTCGCTGCGCCTTGGCCTCGCCACCCTGCCGCCGGAGACGGCGGCGGCGGTGGTGCTGCTCGGCGACATGCCGCGGATCGGGCCGGCCCATGTCGATGCGCTGATCGCGGCCTATGCGGGCACCGCGCCGCGTCCCTCCGCCGTGGTGCCGGTGAGCCAGGGGCACCGCGGCAACCCGGTGCTGCTCGACCTCGCCCGCCTCGGTGCCGACCTCGCCGCGCTGACCGGCGACCGCGGCGCCGGGCCGATCTTGAAACGGCGCGGCGACGTGCTGGAGGTGCCGGCCGATCCGGCGGTGATCTTCGACGTCGACACGCCGGAGGCGATGGGGAGCTGAGGCCGAGATCAGGTCTTCCGCGCCGCGCGCTTCGCCTCCGCCCGGCAGCGGTCGGAGCAGTAGCGGACCTCCTCCCAAACCCGCTCCCACTTCTTGCGCCACGCGAAGGGGCGGCCGCACTGGGCGCAGATCTTCTGGGGGAGGTCGCCCTTGCGGCGCATCGGCGGCATTGGCTGGAGCATCGTCCCGAACGGTGGGCACCGGCTTTCGGAAAAAGACGATGCAAAAACAAGAGACCAAAGCATCGCCCTGGATCCGGGATCCAGCGCGATGCTTCAGCGCCCGATCTGCCCGGCCTCGTTGAGCGGCACCGGGCTCCAGCGGGTGAGCTGCACGTAGCCGTCGCGGGCGGCGACCACGATGTGGCGGCGGTGGCGGTGCACCACGGTGCCCGCGGCGTGGCGGTGCGCCTCGGTCCAGCCCTCGGCGGCGGCGACGAAGACGCGGGCCTCGCCCAGCCGGGCGATGGTCTCGATCGCGCCGAAGGCGCGCACGCGGCGCAAGACCTCGGCGACGTCCTTGCGGAAATCGAGGGTGCGGTCGGCGTCGTTCACCCGCGGCCAGTAGGAGCCGTCGCCCTGCGGCTCCGCCTTGCGCCAGCGCTCGGCCAGGTCTTTCCCGATCGGCCCGAGGGCGAGGCGGCGGGCCGCCATCTGGCACTTGGCGAGCAGCGTCTCGTGGGTCTCGCGTTCGATGAGGGGGAAGATGTCCTGGGCGAGGATGTCGCCGGTGTCGAAGCCCTGCTCGGCGAGCACGTGGGCGGTGACGCCCCAGCTTTCGTAGCCGTCGAGGACCGCCTTGAAGAGCGGGTAGGGACCGCGACCCGTCGGCAGCGGCGAGGGGTGGACGTTCAGCGCGTAGCGCACCCGTCCGTGCCAGCCCCGCACGAGCCAGGGATAGCCGGCGACGACGAGGACCACGTCGCGGCCGTGCTCCTGGGCGAGCCGCTCGATGTCGTCGGGCAGGAGGCGCGAGAGCTGGATCGGGATGCGGTGGCGCCGGCTCTGCGCCACCACGACCTCGTTGAAGTCGTAGATGCCGTCGCAGGGCCGGGTGAACAGCTTCACCGGCTTCCAGCCGGCCTCGATCAGCCCGTCGAACACGCCGCCGAGGAAGTCGATGCCGGCGAAGGCGAATTTCATGGGTGGCGACGTCCCGTGACTGGCCGCATCGCCCTGCGACGTTCGGCGCGGGCCTGCGGCGGCGGAGGCCGGCTCCACGCCGACCGGCTCCGCCTTAGCTAGTGGATTTCGGGCAAGGGTGAAATCTTCGGACGAAGACGGCCCGACAGGGGGCATCATGGAACGGGTCGTGATCTACGGCGGAACCGGCGGCATCGGCCTCGCCACGGCGCGGGCCCTGCGCGCCCGGGGCGCGGCCCTCCACCTCGTCGGGCGCGACCCGGAGCGCCTGGAGAAGGCGGCGTCCGACCTCGGCGAGACGGGCTTCACCGCGGGCGACGTCAGCGATCCGGCCCTTTTCCCGCGGGTGGCGGGGGAGGCGGGCGACCGGCTCGGCGGCCTCGTCTACGCGGTCGGAACGATCCAGCTCGCGCCGCTCGCCAAGCTCGATCCGGCGCGCATCGAGGCGGATTTCCGCATCAACGCCCTCGGCGCCTTCCTGGCGGTGCAGGCGGCGGCCCCCGCGCTCAAGGCCGGCGCGGGGGAGGGGAGCGCGGGCGTGGTCCTGTTCTCCACGGTCGCCGCCGCGCAGGGGTTTTCACATCACGCCTCGGTCGCCATGGCGAAGGGCGCGGTCGAGGGGCTCGCCCTCTCGCTCGCCGCGGAACTCGCGCCCGCGATCCGGGTGAACGTGGTCGCCCCCTCGCTGACCCGGACGCCGCTCGCCGAATCCATCACCCGCAACGCGACGCTGGCTTCCGGCATCGCCTCGATGCACGCGCTCCAGCGCCTCGGCGAGCCCGAGGACGTCGCCGCGCTCGCCGCCTTCCTCGTCGGCCCGGAGGCGGCCTACGTCACGGGGCAGGTGATCGGCGTCGATGGCGGGCGCTCCTCGCTGCGCACCAAGGGGTGATGTCCGGCCGCCGCCTCACAGCGTGCTCCAGATCGCGAGGGCGAGGTAGGGGCTCCACCGGTCGAGCGGCGTCTCGAACTGGCCCCCGGCGGAGAGGCGGAAGCGGTAGCCGCCGAGCGCGTAGTCGGTGGCGTGCATCCCGACGCTCCATTTCCGGTAGTCGGTCCGGTCGCCGTAGAGGGCGGCCTCCGGGCCGAGATACGCCCCGAACAGGGCGGTGCCCCAGGACAGCCGGAGATAGGCGTCGCCGCGGGCGGAGCCGAGGATCACCGTCGCGGTCGCCAGCGTCGTCTCCGTCGGCCGCGCCCAGACCTCGCCGTGCAGGCGAAGACCCGCCCGCAGGGGCAGGGCTTGCAGGTGGCCGGGACGGGACAGCGCCTCCCAGGACGCTTCCGGGCCGGCGAACAGCGTGACCGCGCCCCAGTCGCGGATGAACTGGTAGCCGGCGAGCGCCGCGCCGAGGGCGGTGAAGCGCATCAGGACGGGGTCGCGGCCGCCGCCCTCCCTCCGCACGCCGACGCCGGCCGTCACCAGGGCGACGGGGCCGTCGCGGTCGAAGCGATCGAAGGCGAGCTTCGCGCCGCCGGCGGAGAAGGTCGAGGCGCCGGCCTCCATGCTGCCGAACAGGACGGCCCGCAGCGCCGTGTCGTCCGCCCTGGCCGGACTGCCGAGGACGACGGCCAGGACGACGAGGCCGGGCCGGTGATCGGCGCGGCGGCGGGTGGCCCGCCGGATTGCGGCCGGACCCTGGTGACCGTCGTTCGGAGGAGCGCGTTTCGACATTGCAGGTCGCGCCGAAACCGGAGGGACGACCAATGGTTGTCACAAATCGCGGCGGTGATTAAGTAGAATTCACGATTCACGACAAGTTATCGGATCGCTTTTACTTGAGATGATATATCGCAGTTGTCGGCCAACCTGAGCGTGGTTTGCCCCTGTGTGGCAAGACACGCGCGCGGGGGTGATGGCGCTTGGCGGATGGTTCGGGTTGGGCTAGAGCCGCGCTCACCGAAAGATCAACGGCCGAGCCGGTTTGTCCTCCGCTGCCCGCACCTCCGACGTTCTCACCATGCTTGCGAGCCAGGAGAGCGAGCGGCTGACCGTCGGCGACATCGTCGCCGTGCTGCGGGACCGCGCCTTCGCGCTGCTCGTGGTGCTGCTCGGCCTGCCCAACTGCCTGCCGATGCCGCCGCCGATCCCGCTGGTCTGCGGGCTGGTCCTTCTCGTCATCGCCATCCAGATCGTGGCGGGGATGTCGGCCCCCTGGTTGCCGCGGCGGCTGCTCGACCAGTCGATCGCCCGCGCGACGGTGGAGAAGGCGGTGAACCGGGCGGTGCCGCTCCTGCGCCGGCTGGAGCGCTGGTCGCGCCCGCGGCTGAGCGTGTTCGACGGGGCCGTCGGCATGCGCGGCATGGGCGTGCTGATCCTGGCGCTGGCGCTGGCGCTCATCGTGGCGCCGCCCTTCTTCGGCCAGATCCCGCTCGGGCTCGCCGTCTCGCTGATCGGCCTCGGACTGGTCGAGCGCGACGGGTTCGTGGTGCTGATCGGCCTGCTGATCGGCGGCGTCGGCGTCGGGATCTCGATCGGCTTCGTCTACACCCTGTTCGCCAGCATCATGAGCGCCTTCACCTGGCTCTCCCAGGCGATCCCCGGCCTGGGGCTGTAGGGCGCCTTTCCCCTCCGCCGCTTCGACCGAAGCCGAGGTGATCAGCCGGAAACCGTGTCACGCCTCCAGGTGGCGCCGCCGCACGAGGCGGTGGATCAGCCCGCCGCGGGGGCCGACCAGCATCGAGACGAGGTAGAGCGCGCCTGCCGCCAGCACGATCGCCGGTCCCGTCGGGAGCCGGATGCCGGCATGGTAGGAGACGAGCAGGCCGGTCACGCTGGAGAGCATCGAGACCAGCATCGCCACGGGAATCAGGCCCGACAGGTCGGCGGCCCAGAACCGGGCGGTGATCGCCGGCAGCAGCATCAGGCCGACCGCCAGCAGCGTGCCGAGCGCCTGGAAGCCGCCGACGAGGTTGACCACCACGAGGGCGAGGAAGGCGGAGTGGACCGGGCCGCCGGCGCGGCTCACCGTGCGCAGGAACAGCGGATCGACGCACTCGATCACCAGCGGGCGGTAGAGCAGGGCGAGCGCGACCAGCGTCAGGCTGCTGATGCCGCCGAGCAGCGTGAGCGCGTCGTCGTCCAGCGCCAGCACGGTGCCGAACAGGATGTGCAGCAGATCGACCTGCGAGCCGCGCAGCGACACGAGGAACACCCCGCCCGCCAGCGAGATCAGGTAGAAGGCGGCCAGACTCGCGTCCTCCTTCAGCACGGTCGAGCGGGTGACGAGCCCGGCGGCCAAGGCCACCGCGAGGCCGGCCACGAGCCCGCCCAGCGTCATCGCCGGCAGCGACAGCCCGGCGACGAGGAAGCCCGCGGCGGCGCCGGGGAGGATGGCGTGGCTCATCGCCTCGCTCATCAGGCTCATCCGGCGCAGCATCAGGAAGACGCCGAGCGGCGGCGCCGACAGGGAGAGCGCGAGGCAGCCGGCGAGCGCCCGGCGCATGAAGCCGAACTCGACGAAGGGGCCGACCAGGATGTCGGTGAGATCGGCGAGCGTCACGAGACGGCCCCGTGACGCGCGTGGGCATGGCCGTGCCCCTGATGATCGTGGTGGGCATGGTCGTGCCCGTGATCGTGCGGTTCCGCCGCCGCGATCCCGGGCGTCGGCGCCTCGTGATGCGCTTCGTGATGTCCCTCGTGATGCCCTTCATGGCGGCAGATCGCGGCGGCCTCGTCCCAGGCCTCGGACAGGCGCAGCGCCCGCGCCAGCACCGGCGGCGTCAGCACCTCGCGGGTCGGTCCCCAGGCGATGGGGCGGCGGGCGAGCACGAGGGTCGAGGGGAAATGCGCGCGCACCTGGGCGAGGTCGTGCAGGGCCGCGACGACGGTGCGGCCTTCGCGGTGCCAGCCGCGGATCAGCGCGATGAGGTCGGCGGTGGTGCGCTCGTCGATGCCGGTGAAGGGCTCGTCGAGCAGAATGATCCGCGCGTCCTGCACGATCAGCCGGGCGAACAGCGCCCGCTGGAACTGTCCGCCGGAGAGGGTGCCGATCGGCCGGTCCTCGAAGCCGGTGAGCCCGACCATCGCGAGCGCGTCGAGCAGGCGCGCGCGCTGGCGGGCGAGGCTGCGCCACGCGCCGAGCGGGCGCCACAGGCCCATCGCCACGAGGTCGAGGACGCTCAAGGGGAAGCTGCGGTCGATCTCGGCCGCCTGGGGCAGGTAGGCGATGGTGCCGGAACGCGACTCCGCCTCGACCGTGCCGTCGAGGGGGCGGACCTCGCCGACGATGCCCTTCAGGAGGGTGGATTTCCCCGCTCCGTTCGGCCCCACCACGGCGAGCAGGTCGCCGGCCGCGACGGCGCCGTCGAGATGGTGGACCGCCGGATGCCGGTCGTAGCCGAGCGTCAGGCTCCGGAACCGGATGGCGCCCGCCCGTGCCGACCCATCGCTCGCGATCCCGCTCACGGCTTCGCTCACGACTGGGCCCACAGGATCACCGCCCAGAGCAGGCTCGACAGAATGAGGGCCGCCGCCAGTCGGAGGCCGGCTCCGCTGCGGAACAGCGAGCGGCGCGGGAGGCGGACGGTCCCGCCGGCACGGGTCATGGGATCTCCGAGGATGGACCGGCGCGGGCGGTATCGCGGAGGCCGGGGATGCGTGACCCGCGCCGTTCCCCGCCTCGTTGCCCGATTGCGGCCGGACGCCTATCTTAGTGCGGCTGATACACTGTAACACGGATCGAGTTCAATCGGCCCGTGCCGAGCGGTGATCGCGGGCACCGAAACCGGGGAGGTCGGGATGCGCGGTCACGCGCAGCGGGAACACGGCGAGGGCGACCGCCACGGGCACGCGCATGACCATCACGGTCATGACGGGGCCGGCTGCGGCGGGGCGCACGGCGAGGCCGGCGACGTGGTCGAGCGGGCGGAGCGCCTGTGCCAGGCCCGCGGCCTGCAGTTCACGCGGCTGCGGCGGGACGTGCTCGCGGCGGTGGCGTCGGAGCACCGGCCCCTCGGCGCCTACGACATCGCCGAGCGGATGAGCGCCCCCGGGCGCCGGGTCGCGGCGGTGTCGGTCTACCGGGCGCTCGACTTCCTCACCGAGCAGGGCTTCGTCCACCGCATCTCCAGCCGCAACGCCTTCGTCTCCTGCGGGCACGAGCACGGCGCGGGGGCGGGCCTCGTCTTCCTGATCTGCCGCACCTGCGGCGGCATCGACGAGATGACCGCGCCGGCGGTCGAGAGCGCCCTCGACCAGACGCTGGCCGGGGCCGGCTTCACCCCGACGAGCCGGATCCTGGAGGTCGAGGGCGAGTGCGGCGCCTGCCGCGGACGCGGCGACGCGCCGGACGCGCCGGGTCGCGCGTAGCCCGTCAGAACGCGTTGCGGTAGGCCCGCGGCGAGGCGATCGTGCGGAAGAGGATCGTGATGTCGAGCCAGAGCGACCAGTTGTCGATGTAGTGCAGGTCGGCCTGGACGCGGGCTTCCATCGCCGCGTCGGTGAGGGTCTCGCCGCGGAAGCCGTTGACCTGCGCCCAGCCGGTGATGCCCGGCTTCACGTTGTGGCGGCGGGCGTAGAGGGCGATGCGCCGCTCGAAGCTGCGGTCGTGGGCCAGCGCGTGCGGGCGGGGGCCGACGAGGGACATGTCGCCCCGGATCACGTTGAGGAGCTGGGGCAGCTCGTCGAGATTGGTCCGGCGCAGAAGGGCGCCGATGCGGGTGATGCGGTCGTCGTCGCGGGAGGCCTGCCGGAAGGGCGCGTCAGGGGCGGCCTTCATGCTGCGGAACTTGAACACGCCGAAGGCTTCCTGGTTGAAGCCGTAGCGCCGCTGCCGGAAGAAGACCGGGCCGGGGCTGTCGAGCTTGATCAGCACGGCGAGGGCGACGAACAGGGGGGCGAGCAGCACGAGCCCGAGCCCCGCGAGGGTTACGTCGAAGGCGCGCTTGAGCAGGATCTCGCCCACCGAGAGCGGGCGGCGGCCGATATTGATGCCCGACAGCCGGCCAACCCGGGCGACCTGCAGGTCGGGGAAGCGGTCCATCATCGTGCCGGGGCGCAGATGGAGGGCGGCCGGCACCCGCAGGAAGGCGTCGATGCAGCGCTCGATATCGGCGGGCTCCGACCAGGGCACCAGCACGAAGACGTCGTCCGGCCGCAGGAAGCGCACCACCGAGACCGCGAGGTCGAGATCCTCGGCGAGCAGGGTCTCCGCGCTTCCGGGGCCGGATGCGGGATCGAAACGGCGCAGGTAGCTCGTGCCGACGACGCGAAGCCCCAGCGCCTCGACGTCGTTGTTGGCGTAGAAATTCGTCACGTCCTCCTCGTAGCCGACGAGGTGGACGCGGCTGACGGACGGCGAGGTCGAGGTGCTGCAGCGGCGCACCAGCGCCACCGCCGCCGCCCGGACGAGGACCGTGACCGGCAGTCCGGTGAGGAAGAAGGCGACCGTGGCGACGCGGGAGAAATCCTGCGTCGTCTTCGTCGCGAAGCCGGCTAGGAGGGCGACGGCCCAGGCCATCAGCCACAGCGTCGCCCGGCGCTGCAGGTGCGGCGTCTGCGACAGGCAGCGCTCGATGCCGTACTCGCCGCGGGCGAGGTTGGTCGGCACCACGATCAGGGACAGGAACCCGGCCGTCTGCAGGTTCATGCTGCGGGTCAGCGGGATCAGCCCCCCGTCGCCGATATAGGCGTGGTAGGCCGCGTCCACCGCGAAGCCGGCCGCGAAGATCGCCACGAGATCGGCCGCGAGCAGCGCGGCCGAGATGCCGACGCGCAGGGCCGTGCGCCGCCGCTGCGGCAGAAGCGAGGTCCAGACGGACCGGCGCGTCCGGTCTTCGGGCAGGCGCTGGTATTGCTGGGGTGGGCGCTCGTGAAACATGTGTCCCGCGTTGTGCTGCCCTGAAGGCGGTGATCTGTCCCGAAGCGGGACGTTTTCGGTCGCCGCCCCCGGTTCCGCGTCGTCCCGCGCAAGCCGCGCACCGGATGCGCCCGGAGACCGGTGCCGCGGCGGCCGACATGCGACCGGCGAACGAAAGCGCGGCCGTCCCTCCGGAGGGCCTTCGTCCGTCACCGCCGCGCGGGCCGAACGCGGATCCGGCCCCGATCGATCCAGCCGGCGCCGGTGCGACGCCGAGGTGAGACGAAAATCGCGGATTTTGAGAGGGAATCAGTAATCGAGCGGCGCGGGGCCGTGCGAAACCAGCGCCCGGCATTGGAAGAAATCAAGACCGGATCGCTGTCCGCCCTCGCTTCGCGCCCGACGCGCGACCCGGACATTTGATTTCGGGCGCGCCGCCCTTCGCGCGCGCTCCGTTTCCGGCCTCCACCGTGCCGGTAGCCCCGGTCTATGCACAGGAATTATTGCCCGGACCGATCGGGCTCGGCGGCGGCCCGTTCTTCGGCTTCGCCGCCGGCGCGGGCGGCCTCGGCGCCGCCCCGCTCGCAGAATGGGCCGACCCTGTCGGCCTCGAGCGGGCCGACGACCTCCGCGCCGTCCCGCCCTCGGGATGGCGAGGGTGTTCCCGCCGCGGCCGCTGCGGCGCCGCGGGCGGCCGATCTTCCTTAATCGTTATGGATAACAAGACGTTACGGCCTCGTCCCGGATCCGCTGTCCGGGACGAGGCGTGGCGGAGGCGTCTCAGGCCGCCTCCTCGCTTTCGGGCCGGGCGACGGTCTGGATCGACTCGAACCCTTCGAATTGCGGGTGGCCGAGATAGAGCGGCTTGGTGCCCGGCACGCGGCCATGCGCCTTGCGGAACTGTTCCGAGCGGGTCCAGGCCTCGAAATCGGCCCGCGAGCGCCAGATCGTGTGCGAGGCGTAGAGGATGTGATCCTCGGCCTCCGGCCCCTTCAGGAGGTGGAACTCCACGAACCCTTCCATCTCGCCGAGATGACTGTCGCGTCCGAGCCAGACCTGCTCGAAGTCCTGCGCCGAATCCTTCACGACCTTGAACCGGTTCATCGCGATGAACATGCCCGAATGCTCCTGATCTGATCGAGCCCGCCGCCGCGCGACTGCTCGAAATTGATGACTCTACGTAGTCTCGCTCGTAAGCTGAAGCCGGACCGGCTTCACCGCCTCTAGTGTGAGAGCTCTCTTGTCAGCGAATTCGTGAGAAATCCCGCGAAACTCAAGCGAGGGTTGCCGATTTTTCAGCAGGAACGTTTCGAGAACAGAAACACGGTAGCAAACTGAAAACTCCCGTCCGGCAACAGGTAGGCTCTTGCATTGTGTATGCACTTCATGGTGATGCTGCAGCTAGGCTAAACCACAGCGATACGGTAGCCTCGCAGCGCATCTGCCCAACCCGCTTGGGTAGTAGAAGCGTTTCGAGGTGCCCGAAGACGCTGGCAAATGCTCAAGCGCTGCCGACCTAAGGTCCTTGGGTTGGTCCGCGACATCGAACAGGGACCGTGCCGTAAGATGATGCCGAAACAGACAACCGATGTCGACCGCCTCGTCGGGCTCCGGATCACCGCGCTGCGCAAGGCACGCGGCTTGAGTCAGACCGCGCTCGGGACCGCTGTGGGTGTGACCTTCCAGCAGGTCCAGAAATACGAGAAGGGCCAGAACCGCGTCGGCGCCGGCCGCCTGCGCGAGATCGCCCGCTTGCTCGAAGTCCCGGTCTCCGCCTTCTTCGAGGAAGGTGACGGCGCCGCCGCCCAGGAGCAGACGGAAGTGTTCGGCTTCCTGCGCGCCCACGGAGCGGTCGATCTGCTGCGCGCCTTCGCCACGATCGAGGACGACCAGTTGCGCCGCGAGGTTCTGGCGATCGTGCGCAGCGCCGCCCGCCTCGGCCGCAAGAAGGAAGCGGAAGTCGTCGAAGCCTGAGCAACGCGCCGCCGAGCGGATGCCGGTCCGGCGTCCGACGGCGGGTCGGACCGAGCATCGAGAGCCGCGACCACCAACGTGACCGGTTGCGGCTCCCGATCATCATATCGGACGGCGGCTGCCGGCTGTCGCACGCGGCGCCGTTCCCTCCGATCCTATCGCGGCGCGGCCGCGGCTTCCCGTTCGCGGCCTTCGCGGACGTGCCTCATGCGCCGGTCGTCTCCGCGATCAGGTGGAAGAAGCTGCCCGTGACGTAGCCCCGGCGATGTCCGGCGAGGCCGAGCGGCACCCCTTCCGCATCCGTCACCCGCGCGAGCGCGAGGTCGTCCCCGGGGGCCGGCGTGAGCTCGCTCGCGTAGTGGAACTCGTGGCCGACGAGGCGCGTGCCGGTGGGGCCGAGTAGCCCGTCGGCAAGGAGATGCGCGACCCGGTAGCCGAGATGGAGCTTGCGCCGCCGGTACGAGGTCGCGACCGGTAGCAGGCCCGCCATCGGATGGGTGATCCCGTCCGCATCCTCCAGGCTCTCGCCCAGAACCATGTAGCCGCCGCACTCGCCGTGGACCGGCCGCGTCCGCGCGAAGGTCCGCAGGCCGTCGCGGAAGCGGTCTGCCGCGGCGAGCCGGCCCGCATGCAGTTCGGGATAGCCGCCGGGCAGCCAGCAGGCGTCGCAATCAACGCCCGGCGGTTCGTCGGCGAGCGGCGAGAACGGCACGATCTCGGCGCCGGCCGCGCGCCAGCCCGCCAGCATGTGCGGGTAGAGGAAGGAGAAGGCCGCGTCCCGCGCCACCGCGATCCGCTGCGCCGGCGGCCTCGGCAGGCCCCCGGTCGCGGCGGGTGCGTGCCCGCCGGCGACGGAGAGGATCGCGTCGAGGTCGAGGGAGGCTTCCGCGAGGTCGGCGAGGCGGTCGAGACGGGCGTGGAGGTCGGCGGTCTCGCCGGCCTGTACCAGGCCGAGATGGCGCTCGGGCAGAACGAGGTTCGCCTCCCGCGGGAAGGCGCCGAGCACCGGGAGCCCGACCCGCGACAAGCCCGCCTCGACGAGGCGGCGGTGGCGCGGGCTCGCGACCTTGTTGAGGATCACGCCGGCGATCCGGATCCGCGAATCGTAGGCCGCGCATCCGAGCGCCACGGCCGCCGCCGATTGCGCGGCGCCCGACACGTCGAGAACGAGGAGCACGGGCCAGCCGTAGCGCGCGGCGATGTCGGCATTTGCGCCCGTGCGGCCCTCGCCCGCGACGATGCCGTCGTGCAGCCCCATCGAGCCCTCGGCCACGACGAGGTCGGCCTCGTGCGCGCTCAGGCCGGCGCAGGCGTCGAGCAGCGCGTCGGGCATGGCGAAGCTGTCGAGGTTGAGGCTCGGAGCACCCGTCGCCGCCTCGTGGAAGGCAGGATCGATGTAGTCCGGCCCGCATTTGGCGCCCCGCAGCGCCACGCCCCGGCGGCGCAAAGCCCGCATCAGCGCGAGCGTCACCGTGGTCTTGCCGGAGCCGGAGCGCGGCGCCGCGACGAGGAGGCCGGGGGCGGGGCTCACGAGGCGGCCTCGCCCGACGTGTCGCCGCACGCCCCGACCGCGCCGCGGGGGCGGAAGCGGCGGTCGTAATCGGGAGCGTAGAGGGCGCTCTCGCGGAAATCGGCCGGGTCGAGGGCCGGTCCGACCAGGATCAGGGCGGTGCGCTCGATCTTCTCCGCCCGGACGCGCTCGGGAAGGGTGGCGAGCGTCCCGGTCAGCACCCGCTCGTCCGGCCAAGTCGCGCGGAACACCACCGCGGCCGGGCCGTCCGCCCCGTAGAACGGGACGAGATCGGCGCAGGCCTGCTCGATCACGTGGATCGAGAGGTGGAGCGCCAGCGTCGCGCCGGTGGCGGCGAAGGCGGAGAGTGTTTCGCGCTCCGGCATCGGGCTCGCCCGGCCCGAGGTGCGGGTGAGAACCACCGATTGGGTGAGGCCCGGCACGGTCAGCTCGCGCCGCAGCAGGGCGGCGGCGGCGGCAAACGAGGGGACGCCCGGCGTGACGGTGTAGGGGATGCCCAGCGCGTCGAGCCGGCGGGTCTGCTCGGCGAGCGCGCTCCAGACCGAGAGGTCGCCCGAATGCAGCCGCGCCACGTCCCGGCCGGCCGCGTGCGCGGCGCGGATCTCGTCCATGATCGCGTCGAGGTCGAGGGGCGCGGTGTCGACGATGCGCGCGCCGGGAGGGCACCACGACAAAATCTCGGGCGCCACCAGCGAGCCGGCGTAGAGGCAGACCGGGCAGGCGGCGATCCGGTCGCGGCCGCGCAGGGTGATGAGGTCGGCGGCGCCCGGCCCGGCGCCGATGAAGTGGACGGTCATGAGCGTCCGCTTACAGCATCGGGCCGGCCGTTGGGGAGAGACGATGATCGAGGGCCGCGCCGGGTTCAGCGGCAAGGCGCCGCCGCGGCCTCGCCCCAGCCCGGCAGGGGGAAGGCCCGGTCGTAGGCCAGGTTGAAGGCGAAGGCGTAGGCCACATAGAAGGCCGCGATCGCGAGATCCATGACGAGGGCCTGGGCGAGGCCGATGCCGAGATACCAGGCGATCGGCGGCAGCAGGATCACGAGCAGCCCCGCCTCGAACAGCACGGCGTGCCCCACCCGAAGGCCGAGGCTCTTCCGGGTGTGCCCGGCCAGGCGCTGCATCGTTCGGTCGAAGCCGAGATTGTAGACGTAGTTCCACGCCGTGGCGGCGAGCGCGCTGCCGACGCCGATCACCCCCATGTCGGAGGCGTGCAGCCCGAACAGCACGGTCCCGAACGGGACGACGAGCGCGAGGCTGATCAGCTCGAACAGGATCGCGTGGCGGATACGGTCGCGTGTGGTGCGCATGGACTTGTCTCGGGAAGACTGGGTTGGTGCGCCGCCTTCTATCTGTGATACCCGGTGAGCCAAGTTAGGACGTATCTGGAAATCGGATAGATGGCCGTCTCGCTCGATCAGCTTCAGGCCTTCGTGGCGGCGGCCGAGGCCGGTTCCTTCTCGGGGGCGGCCCGCGCGCTGCGGAAGGCACAATCGGCCGTCAGCACCCATGTGGCGAATCTCGAGACCGATCTCGGGCTGGCGCTGTTCAGCCGGACGGGCCGGAACCCGGTGCTCACCCCGGCCGGGGAGCGGCTTCTGTCGGAGGCGCGCGTCGTGCTGGACCGACGCGAGCACCTGATCGGCGTGGCGAGCAGCCTGGAGCAGCGGGTGGAGAACCGGCTGGTCGTCGCCATCGACGAGCTTTATCCCGAGCACGCGCTGGGCGCCCTCTTCGCCGAGTTCGCTCAGGCCTTCCCCTTCGTGGAGCTGGAACTGCTGTTCCCGCTGATGGAGGATGTCAGCCGGATGGTGCAGTCGGGCGCCGCCGACCTCGGCGTGATGTGGCGCCAGGAGATCCTGCCCACGGAACTCGGCTTCCAGACCATCGGCTGGGTGCCGCTCAAGCTCGTCTGCGGGCGCGACCACCCCCTCGCGAAGGCGCGGGTGGAGTGGGAGGAGTTGAAGCGCCACCGCCAGATCCTGGTGGCCGCGCGCAGCGACGGGCCGGAGAAGCGCCGCCTGCGGGTCGCCGCCGAGGTGTGGTGGGTCGAGAGCTACTGGGTCATCCTGGAGATGGTGAAGCACGGGATCGGCTGGGCCTTCGTGACCGATCACGTCATCGCCGCCTCCCAGACCGCGCCGGACCTCGTCACGCCGGACCTGCAGTTCGACGAGGGCGACTGGCCCATCGCCCTGGAACTGGTCTGGCACAAGCAGCGGCCCTGCGGCCCCGCCGCGTCGTGGCTCCGCGCGCGCTTCGCGGCGGAGAGGATCGGCAGCCTGTCGGGGGGCCGGGCCGGTTGAGGGGCGGGCCCCGAACGCGGGCCTACGCGACCCGAACGCGGTTCCGGCCCGCCGACTTGGCGTCGTAGAGCGCCTTGTCGGCGCGCTCCAGGCTCTCGGTCAGGTCCTCCCCGGCCTTGAGCATCGCGACGCCGATGCTCACCGTGATCGGAATGGACAATGCCTTCCAGGGGACGGGGAGGCTGCCGACTGCGCGGCGCAGGCGCTCGGCGAGATAGGTCGTCGCGTGGTGGTCGCGTCCGGGCAGCACGATCCCGAACTCCTCGCCGCCCAGACGCGCGAGGTGTCCGCCCTCGGGCAGGAGCGCGGACGCCCGCGCGGCGAAGTCGCGCAAGACCGCGTCGCCCGCCGCATGCCCGAACCGGTCGTTGATCGTTTTGAAGTGGTCGAGGTCGGCGATGATGATGCCGGCCTCGGTCAGGCCGCCGGCCTCGGCCGCGAGGCCCTGCCGGTTCAGCGCCCCGGTCAACGCGTCCGTCCGCGCCATCCGCTCCACGGCGGCGTGGGCCCGCTCCGCTTCCAGGGCGAGGATCGCGGTGGTCAGGAGGATCGAGGTGATGTGATCGACGATGAAGATGGCGATGACCGACAGGCGGATCGAGGGCTCGGGGAGCGGCAGCAGGGGCAGGCAGATCACCAGCGCGATCGCGAGGAGGGCCCAGGCGACCAACTGGCGGAGCGGGGATCGCGCCGGCGAGTTGCGGAAGACGTAAGCCGCCGCCGCGGCCTCGTGGATCGCGTAGGCGATCGTGCTGCCGGCATTGACCGCGGCGGGGCTGCCGCCCGCCAGCGTCAGCAGGAGGTGCGTGGCAGTGGGCAGCAGGAACAAGCCGAGCATCGGCGCCGTGACCGCCGGGCGCCCGTCGAAGAGCCGCAGCCCGATCCAGAAGGTCGCTCCGGCGAGCGACCATCCGAACGGCGACCAGATGCTGCCGTAATAACCGAAATCGACGAACCACACGGCCATGGCCGCGCAGACGGCGTAGCTCGCTCCGAAGCAGAGGAAGTAGGTCTTTTGTCGGCGCAGCAGCCAATTGCAGAGGAAGATCGCGGCGCAGGCGCCGAATACCAGGAAATCGGTGAACTGCAGGGTCGGAACCGACAACTCCGTCACCGCGAACGCCTCCCTGCCGCACGGGGCGGTGTTGGCCCAGATCGCGTGAAAGGTTCCCTTCGTCGGGGGGCGCGACGCGACTTCTTGGTTAAGGAAGTCTGTCGGCCGGTGCCGCGAGGGCGCAGGTCGCGCCCGCGCTGGCAATGCGGGGCAGGAGGAGGCGCGCCTCCGGGCCGGCGCAGGCGAGGGCCGCCGCCTCCGCCACCGAGCCGACGCCGCGGCTCGCCTCGATCCGGCTCGAGCGGGTCACGACCCGCGCGTCGGCCGCCGTCAGGGCCGCCGCGTCGACGCCCGCCGGCACGAGGCCGAAGGCGGCGGCGGCCTCGTGGATCGCCGGTTCGCCGGCCCGGTCCGCGGCGGTGGCGAGGGCGGAGAGCCGTTCCGGCGCGAGCCCGGCCTCGCTGAGGGCGCGGCGCAGGAGCGCGACGATCTCCGCACCCGTCGTCGCCCGGCGGAAGCCGATGCCGGCGACGATGCCGGGCGGGCTCACGGCTTGGTCCAGACCCATTGCGTGATCGGCATGGCCGGGCGCCAGCCGGTGAGGCCGCCGACCGGTACGGCCTGGGCGACCGAGAGCCGGCGCAGGGCGCCGCCCGCCTCCGCGAAGGCGGCGAGCAGGGCGGCCTCGCCCTCCAGGGTGACGGCGTTGGCGACGCAGCGCCCGTCGGCGGGCAGCGCGTCCCGGCAGGCGGCGAGCAGGCCCGGCTCGGCGACGCCGCCCCCGACGAAGACCGCCCGCGGGCCGGCGAGACACTGTGGGATCTCGGCGCCGGCCCGCGGGCGCAGGGCGGCGAGCGTCACCGCGCGGATCTCCGCCTTGGTGAGCTGGCCGTCATTCTCGAACCACCCGTCGTCGAGGCCGGGGCTCAGGGGGACGATCCGGGCGCCGGGTGCGTCCTCGATCTCCACCGCGACGGTGTTGAGGGCGGCGATCTCCGTCAGGTCGAAGTCGTCGGCCCGCGCCGCGCGGACCCGCTCGTCCGGGCCGCCCATCGCTTCGAGGACGGTGAGCTGGGCGGTGCCGAGCCCGCGCCCGGCGAGCAGAGCGGCGAGGGCCGCGGGCGTCGCGCCGTCCCAGGACAGGGCGAGGAGGCGCGCGCCGGGCTGGAGATGGGGCACGATCCCGAAGAGGTCGCGCCCGTGCAGCGTCAGGCAGGCGGTCTCGGGCAGCGACCAGCCGAGCCGGGCGGCGGCGAGGCTGAAGGCGGAGGGCTGCGGGAAGGCGCGGATCTCGGCGGCCGGCACCAGCCGGGCGATCTCGGCGCCGATGCCGTAGTGGAACGGGTCGCCGGTGGCGAGGAGGCAGGTCGGCCGGCCGCGCCGCGCCAGGATGCCGGGATAGGCGTCCCCGATCGGGCTCGGCCAGGCGCGGGTCTCGGCGGCAAGGGGGGCGGCGAGGGCGAGGTGGCGGCGCCCGCCATAGACCACTTCCGCTCCGTCGAGGGCGGCGGCGGCGGCGGGCGAGAGTCCGGCCCGCCCGTCCTCGCCGATGCCGACGATGGCGAGCCAGGGCGCGCGGCCCGGCTCCGGAGGCAGCGGCGCCGTCACGGCAGGGGACACCGAACGGGCGGCCACGGGGTCGTGTGCATGAAAAGAGTCCGCGATGACGAAAGAGCCGTCCCGCGGACTTCGTTACGCGCCCCCGGCCTGGACGGCCAGGGGCGGATCGGTGCGGTTCGGCCTCAGATCGCCGGCCGGACGGCGAGGGGAGCGGCCGTCTCCGGCCCGGCCGCGGCGGACACGCCGAGATAGGCACGGCGGGCGGGCTTGAGCGCGAACCACGCCATCGCGGCGACGATGAGGTCGAGGACGATGGCGATGCCGAAGACCGGCACCCAGCTTCCGACCGCGTCGTGGATCAGCGCGGCGACGGGACCGCCGAGCAGCGAGCCGACGCCCTGGGCCATGTAGAGGAAGCCGTAATTGGTGGTGGCGTGCTTGGTGCCGAAGGTGTCGGTCAGGGTCGAGGGGAACAGCGAGAAGATCTCGCCCCAGGCGAAGAACACGACGCCCGAGAGCAGGGCGAAGGCGTAGGCGTTCTCGCGGAACATCAGCAGCAGGCCGATGGCCACCGCTTCGAGGGCGAAGGCGACCGCCATGGTGTTCTCGCGGCCGACATGGTCCGAGACCCAGCCGAAGAAGGGCCGCGTCAGGCCGTTGGTGATGCGGTCGAAGGTGAGCGCGAAAGGCAGCGCGGCGAAGCCGAACACCATCGCGTCGGCGACGCCGAATTCCTTGGCGAAGGCGGCGAACTGCGCGACCACCATCAGGCCGCCGGTCGACATCATCGCCATCATGGCGAACATCAGCCAGAACAGCGGGGTCCTCAGCATCTGCGCCGGGGCGACGTCGCGGGCGGCACTCGCCACCTTGTCGGCGGGGATGGCGGGGGTCTCGCCGGCCTTCGGCGTGCGCAGGCCCAGAGCCGCGACGAAGCCGACGACCGCCATGATCGCGCCGAACACCAGCAGGGTGTGGCGGTAGCCGGAGGCCGCGATCATGTCGGTGATGGGGAAGGTGGTGGCGATGGCGCCCATGCCGTAGCCCGCCGCCACGACGCCGGCGGCGAAGCCGCGCCGCTCGGGGAACCAGCGCACCATCAGGCCGACCACGCCGACATAGACGATGCCGGTGCCGAGGCCGCAGAGCAGGCCGTAGGTCGCGTAGAGCCCCCACAGCGTGTCGGTGTAGGAGGCGGCGACCCAGCCCAGCCCCGAGAGGGCGGCGCCCAGCGCGATCATGGCCTTGGCGCTGAAACGCTCGATCAGCCAGCCCTGCACCGGCGAGAAGAAGGTCTGGAGCACGATCAGCATCGTGAAGGCGACCTGCACGGCGGCGAGGCTCGCGCCGGTGGTCGCCTGGAACGGCTTCACGAACAGCGTCCAGACATATTGCGGGCTGGAGATCGTCATCATGACGAGGAGACCCAGGCCGAGCTGGATCCACCGCGTCCGATCGGAAACTGTATGCATCATTCACTCCCTTACGGCGCCGTGGCGCCGCAAAGGGCATGCCAGAGGCGAACGTCAGGCTCGCGCGCTGACGAGCCAGCAGGCGGCGCCGAGATCGACCGGACCGGCCCCGAAGCGCTCGGCGAAGAGCTGCCTGATGATTTTTAAGGCAGCCTCCTGCAGCGCCGGCTCGCGCTCGCGCAGCAGGCGGGCGACGGGACCGCGGGTCGCCACGAAGTCGGCCGCCGCCTCGATGGTCTCGCCCACCCGCATCACCCGATCGACCGGCTCGCACTCGATGCCGCGAAAACCGGCTGCCTCAAGAATAGGCAAAAGCGCGTCCGGTGCGGCGAAGCGGAACGGGCCTGGGGCGCACGGCTGCGGCGGCTCGACCTCCGGCAGGAGCGGCAGCACCGCGTCGCGCGGGACCGTGACCCAGGCGTTCTCCGCCATGCTCCGCCAGCAGAGAAAGCTCAGCCGTCCGCTCGCGGCGAGGGAGCGGCGGATATTGGCGAAGGCGGCGGTGGAATCCTCGAAGAACATCACGCCGAAGCGGGAGAGGGCGTGGTCGAAGCCCGAGCCGAAGGCATGATCCTGGGCGTCGGCGCGAAGCCACGCGATCGGGGCGGTCCCCGGCGCTTCCCGCGCCGCCCGCTCGCGACCGACCGCCAGCAGCGGCTCCGACAGGTCGGCGGCGGTGACGTGCCCGCCGCTCCCGACCTGCCGAGCGGCAATGAGCGCGGTCTCGCCGGCGCCGCAGCCGATATCGAGCACGCGGGCACCGGCGCCGAGCGCGGCGCGGGCGAACAAGGCCTCGGTGAAGGGCGCGAAGGCGGTGTCGAGCGCCTCGTGATAGACGGCCCAGCGCTGGCCGACCTCGCCGTTCCAGTAGTCGCTCTGATCCTTGTTCAGGATGCTCATCGTCGCTCGTCTCGCTCTGTTTCCAGTCGATCGCTGCGGGTTCTGCCAGACGCCGTCATCGCGAGGCGAAGCCGAAGCGATCCAGGGCGCGCCCTTTTCGGAGATGTCGCGCCCTGGATTGCCACGGCTTCGCCTCGCAATGACGGAAGGAGAGGCGGAAGCGATCCGAACGGATGACGTCTCACTTCGAATCCGCGGCCAATGCCTCGAAGGCGGTCGCCACCGCAACCGCTCCGGGGTCGGGATGGCCCTTCAAGTCGCTGACGGCGAGGTAGCTGGAGCGGCCGGTGCCGGCCCGCTCCATCGCGGCGGTCGCCTCGGCCCCCGCGCGGGCGGCCCGCGCCGCCGCGGCGAGACCGGAGGCCGACAGCGCCTCGATCGCCGGAATCGCCGCGTCGAGCATGGTGCGGTCGCCGGGGCCAGCGCCGCCGACCTCGCGCACCCGCTCCACGCCCGCGGCGCAGGCTTTCGCCCAGTCCGCCCCCTCGGCGAGCGCCGAGCCGGCGGCGGCGAAGAAGATCGAGAGCAGCACGCCGCTCGATCCCCCGGTGGCGCGGCCGAGGCGGTCGCCCAAGGCCCGGCACAGGGCGGCGGGCTCGGCCTGGGGCAGCCGGTCGAGATCGGCCAGCACGGCGCGGGCGCCCTCGGCGAAGGTCGAGCCGGTGTCGCCGTCGCCGACCCGCGCGTCGAGGGCGTTGAGCGAGTCCTCCGCCGCGATCAGCGCCCGGGCCACCGCCTCGATCCGCGCGGCGACGACCGGATCCCGCGCCGGGGCCGGCGCCGGCCCGCCGGACAGCCCCTCCGGCAGGGGCCGGACGACCGGTTCGCGCAAAGTCCGCGCCCGCGGCCAGGCGGCGACCGGCGTCTCGGAGATCAGCGCCACCTCGATCGCGTCGTCCAGCACCAGGAAGGTGAGGGAGGCGCCGTGCATGTCGAGCGCGGTCATGACCGGGGCGGGGCCGAGCAGCAGCCGTACCCGGCGCCCGAGCTCGGTCGCGAGCACCGCCTTGGTCAGCACCTCCATCTCCAGGGCCGTGGTCGAGCCGAGATTGTTGACGAGGAGCGCGAGCCGTTCGGCCCCCGCGATGGGGGCGGGGAAGCGGGCGGTCATGCGCTCGGCGAGCGCGTCGGCGCGGGGCAGGTCGATGCGCTCGATGCCGGGCTCACCGTGGATGCCGAGACCGAGTTCCGCCTGGCCCTCCGACAGCCGCGGCTCCGGCTTCGAGCCGGGGATCGTCGCGGTGGAGACGGCGATGCCGAGGGTGCGCGCCGCGCCGGCCGTGCGCCGGGCCAGCGCCGCGACGTCTTCGAGCGAAGCGCCCGAGGCGGCGGCGTGGCCCGCGACCTTGTGGACGAGAAGCGTGCCGGCGAGCCCCCGCGGCCGGGCCGCGTCGGGCAGGGCGATGTCGTCGGCCACCAGCACGGTCTCGACCCGGCGTCCGAGCGCGCGGGCGCGCTCGGCGGCGAGGCCGAAATTCAGGCGGTCGCCGGCATAGTTCTTCACGACGAGGACGCAGCCGGCCTCGCCCGTCACCGCGAGGATGCCGGCGAGCACCGCATCGACGGAGGGCGAGGCGAACACGTCGCCGCACACCGCCGCCGCGAGGAGCCCCGGCCCGACGAAGCCGGCATGGGCCGGCTCGTGCCCCGAGCCGCCGCCGGAGACCACGGCGACCTTTCCGGGCTCCGGCTCGGCCCGCAGCACGACGCGGATCTCGGGGTAGCCGTCGAGCCGCGCCAGCGCCCCGCCGCTGCCCGCGACGAGCCCATCGATGGCGTCGGTGACGAGGCGGGCGCGGTCGTTGATGAAGTGGGCCAAGGATCGCTCCTGCCGTCGCGCCACGTCGAGCGTGGGCTTTGGCCGAAACGTACTGCGCACGGAGACGTGAGCAAGTCCGGCTGCGGCCGTCTCAGAGCCTGTTTGAGCGACCTGTTCCGGCACCCACGACGATCCTCATGCTGAGGTGCTGCGCCAGCAGCCTCGAAGCACGCTCCGACGCTTGCCCCGGCAGATCGATGCCATGGGGCCATCGCTATGGGCTTGACCGTCCGGGATCGGTCCTTCCGGCGTGCTTCGAGGCCGAGCTGTCGCTCGGCACCTCAGCATGAGGAGGGGGATGCTTGCCAAATCATCCCTGTCAAACAAGCCTTCAGAGCCCCGCTGCGCCGCCGTCGGAGCGCGGATCGTGGGTCGCCTCGATCCGTCCGTCCCTGGGGTGGCGGACCAGCATGCCGGCATGTCCCAGCGAGTCGATATAGGCGCCGCCCAGCTCCTCGATGTCGTGGCCCAGGCGCCGGAGCGCCGCGATGCAGCCCGGATCGAACCGGTCCTCGACCTTCACGCTGAGCGACTCGGCGCCCCAGGTGCGGCCGTAGAGCAGGCGCGGCGCGTCGACCGCGTCGGCCACCGACATCCCGTAATCGGCGTAGCGGGAAAAGATCTGCGCCTGGAATTGCGGCTGCCCGTCGCCGCCCATGGAGCCGTAGGACATCACCCGCCCGTCGTCGAAGGCGGCCAGCGCCGGGATCAGGGTGTGGAACGGCCGCCGGCCGGGCTCCAGCGGGTTCACGGCGGAGGCATCGAGCGAGAACGACATGCCGCGGTTCTGCCAGCAGATGCCGGTGGCGGGCAGCACCGTGCCGGAGCCGTATTCCCAGTAGACCGACTGGATGAAGGAGACGGCCATGCCGTCGTTGTCGATCGCGCCCATCCAGACGGTGTCGCCCTCGCCCGATCGCACCGGAATGCTGGCGGCGCGCCGCATGTCGATCAGCGCCGCCTCGCGGTCGAGGCGCTTCGGATCGAGGAAGGCGGCGGGATCGCCCGTCAGGCGGTCGAAATCGGTGACGAAGCGGTCGCGGATGGCGAAGGCGCGCTTCGTCGCCTCGATCAGCCCGTGATAGTGGGCGATGCTTTCCGGCTCGGCGATGTTCAGCCGGTCGAAGATCCCGAGGATGATCAGCGCGGCGAGGCCCTGGGTGGGTGGCGGGAAGTTGTAGAGCGTGGCGTCGCGCCGCCGCAGGGACAGGGGCGCGCGCTCCTTGGCCGAATAGGCGTCGAGGTCGGCGCGGGTCACCGGCGCGCCGAGGCGTTCCAGGTCGCCGGCGATCTCGCGGCCGATATCGCCGCGGTAGAAGTCGTCGAGCCCGGCATGGACGAGCTGGGCCAGGGTGTCGGCGAGCTTGGGCTGTGCCCGGAGGGCGCCCGCGGCGTAGGGCTTGCCGTCGTTCAGGTAGGTCGCAGCAAAGTTCGGCGCGTCGTGGAGCGTGTCGAGCTCCTTCGGCACGTAGCGCGCCTCCGAGGCCGAGACCGCGCAGCCCACGCGGGCGTGGCGGATCGCATCCGCGAGGATCGCGTCGAGGGGCAGCCGGCCGCCGAAGGCGCGGGCCATGTCGAGGGCGAGGCGCCAGCCGCCGACCGTGCCGGCGACCGTCACCGCCGCGTCGGGACCGCGGGAGGGAATGGCGTCGAAACCCTTCTCCCGGTAGCGGGCGCGGGTGGCCAGCCGGCCGGCCGGGCCGCAGGCCTCGATGCCGCGCACGCGGCCGTTCTTCTCGCGGATCAGCCAGAAGCCGTCGCCGCCGATGCCGTTCATGTGCGGGTAGACCACCGCGATCGTCGCGGCCATGGCGACCATCGCCTCGATGGCGTTGCCGCCCTGCGCCAGCACGCTCTGCCCGGCCGCGGCCGCGAGCGCGTGGGGGGCGGCGACGGCCGCGTGGGCGAAGACGGGGGTATCGGGCATGGACGGACTCTGACGAAACCGGAGATCGGGAAAGGTGGGGTCGAGGGCAAGATCAGGACCATGCGCCGGCGCGAAGGGCAACCGCCACGCTGCCCGGCCCGGTGCAGCCCCGATATTTGCCGGTCGCGCGACCGGCTTTCCCGGAAACGTTTCGGAGCCGCACGCGTCCCCGAATGCGCGTTCGAGGTTCGCGCGGGATGGCCGGGTTTCCGAAGCTTCAAAAAGGTTCCGCCGACGCCCCCGCCTTTTCGCAAATGTTGCAGAAAAGGAACTGCGCGGGGGGCGGGGCAGTGACATGATCGCCCTCGCGAATCGGCGGACATCTCAGCACATGAAGCAGAACGACCGGGCGATCCTTCAGGATCGCGTGAGAACACTTGTCTTGCGCCATGCCCTGGAAGCAACGCTTCAGCGGCTGGCCCATCTTTCCGGCGGAAATGCCGAGGAAGAACTGTTGAGGCTCGAACACGCCATCGTCTTCGCCGCGCGGCGCGCCGGCGAAGCTCCGGGCACGCTGCAGCTCGCCGCCCTGGTGGCCGTCGAAGATGCGGTGGCGGCCATCCGCGGCGCGTTCGACACCGCGCACCAGCGCATCGAGGGGGATCCGGCCGTGCGCCCCGCATCGCCGACGGCGCTCGCTGCCTGAGAGACGACATTTTCGTCGCCGGTCCACGCCCGCGGCGATTGAATTGCCGTCGCGCCATGGGCATATCGCCCCCGCTTTTTTCGAGTGTCCCGCGCGAAACCCCGGCCGCGCCGCCGGAGCCGTTCCGCGCGGCACTCCCAGTGCGGAGGCATGCTCTTGAGCGAGACGGTAGAGCGGCACGAATTCGGTGCCGAGGTCGGGCGCCTGTTGGATCTCGTCGTCCACGCGCTCTATTCCGACCGCGAGATCTTTTTGCGCGAACTGGTGGCCAATGCCGCCGACGCGACCGACCGGCGCCGCTTCGAGGCGCTGACCAACGAGGCCCTGGCGCTCCCCTCCGACGCCCGGGTGCTGATCGCCCCCGACAAGGCGGCGCGCACGCTCACGATCTCCGATTCCGGCATCGGCATGGGCAAGGAGGATCTGGCCCAGAATCTCGGCACCATCGCCCGCTCCGGCACCCGCGCCTTCTCGCAGGCGCTGGGCGAGGCCAAGGCGGGTGAGGGCGAGGATCTGCGCCCGAGCCTGATCGGCCAGTTCGGCGTCGGCTTCTACTCCGCCTTCATGGTGGCCGACCGCGTCACCGTCACCTCGCGCCGGGCCGGCTCGGACGAGGCCTGGACCTGGGCCTCCGACGGCAAGGGCAGCTACACCCTGGAGCCGGCCGCCCGCGAGCAGGCCGGCACCGACATCGTGCTGCACCTCAAGGAGGATGCCGACGAGTACCTGGAGAGCTACCGGCTCGATCACGTCGTGCGCAAATGGGCCGACAACATCGCCGTGCCGATCGCGATCCGCGACGCGGAGGGCAACGAGGAGGCGGCCAACCGCGGCACCGCCCTCTGGCGCAAGCCGAAATCCGAGATCACGGACGAGCAGTACAAGGAGTTCTACCGCACCGTCAGCCACGGCTTCGACGAGCCCTGGGCGACCCTGCACTGGCGGGCCGAGGGCGCGCTGGAATTCACCGGCCTCCTGTTCGTGCCGAGCATGAAGCCGTTCATGGCGGTGGAGGACGACCGCCGCTCCAAGGTGCGTCTGCACGTACGGCGCATGTTCATCACCGACGAGGCCGAGTTGCTGCCGAACTGGCTGCGCTTCGTCCACGGCGTGGTCGATACCGACGACCTGCCGCTCAACGTCTCCCGCGAGATGCTGCAATCGACGCCGACACTCCAAAAGATCCGCCGCGCCGTGACCACCCGCGTCATCAACGAGCTGTCGAGCCGCTCGAAGAACACGGAGAAGGCCGAGGAGTACCAGAAATTCTTCGAGAATTTCGGCTCGGTGCTGAAGGAGGGCATCTACGAGGATTTCGAGCGCCGCGCCGAGATCGCGCCGCTCCTGCGCTTCCGTTCCTCGACGCAGGACGGCTGGACCTCGCTGCCCGATTACGTGTCGCGGATGAAGCCCGAGCAGGAGGCGATCTACTACCTCGTCGCCGACGACGTGGAGGCGCTGAAGAACTCCGCCCAGCTCGAAGGTTTTCGCGCTCGCGGCGTGGAGGTTCTGCTGCTGTCCGACCACGTCGACGCGTTCTGGCCGGAGCAGTTGGGCAAGTTCGAGGACAAGCCGCTGCGCTCGGTCACGCAGGGCGCGGCCGACCTCTCGAAGTTCAAGCCGGAAGGTGAGCAGGCCGAGGCGCCGCCGGTCGACAAGCTGGTGGCCGCCCTCAAGCTCGCGCTGGAGCCGGACGTCTCCGACGTGCGGGTCACCGACCGCCTCGTCGACAGCGCCGTGGTGCTCGCCGCCTCCGGCATGGGGCCGGACCTCCAGATGCAGCGCCTGCTGCGCCGGGCCGGCCGCGGCTTCGGCGGGTCCGCGCCGATCCTCGAGATCAATCCGCGCCACGCCCTGATCCGGTCGCTCAACGACCGGGCCGAGGCCGGCGAGGATCTGAAGGGGGAGGCCGGCACGCTGCTCGATCTCGCCCGGGTTCAGGACGGCGACACGCCCCGCGATCCGGTGGCCTTCGCCCGCGCCGTCGCGGAAGCGCTCGCGCGCGGCGTGACGACGCCGGGGCATTAGCGGCGCGCGGACGGGGCGGGATGCGGAGGATCAGATCCGCGTCCCGTCATCGCGGGGCGGCGCGCCGCAGCGGAAGCGGGCGACCCGCCAGCGGTCGCCGTGCGCGTTCTGCCACGCCGCCATCTGCGGCTGGGCGACCGAGAGGCATTGCTGCGGGGTGACGATGTCCTCGTTGAAGCGATGGACCCGCATGACGCAATGAGTGGGGTTCGCAACCATGCAGGTCAGGAAGTAGAGGCCGTAGAGCATGCGCCGGGGCTCCGTGGTGGCGTGAGTCTCTCCTCCCGAGGTCGCTTCTTGATCGTCCGGTTTGCGTCATCGCAACGAGCGTGCCGGAAGTTCCCGCGACCCATGCACCGATGGCCCCTGGTGCGTGCGCGCAACGCCCGACACGATCGCGGGCGGCGGCCGGACCACGGTCCGGCCGGGCCCGGCGGCGTTGACAGCCCTCCGCGATCCGCGCGAACACGCAGCCATGCCCGCCGACCTCACGCCCGATCCGCACTCCGCCCGCCTCGACCGGCGGGTGACCTGGGGCGTGATCGCCCTCGTGGCCGCGACCGTCCTGATCGGCGCCCTGGCGCCGCGCAGCGCCCACCACGCCGCGCCGACGCCGGTTCCGGCCTCAGAGCCCGCGCAGGATCGGAGCTGCGCCGAGTGGGGCGACGGCTGCAAGGTCTGCCGCCGCGATGGGGAGGAGACCGCCTGCTCGCTGCCGGGCATCGCCTGCACCCCCGGCCCGATGACCTGCCTGCGCGGCACCGGAGAACCGTGAACCGGCCGACGCTCCGCTTCGCGCCGAGCCCGAACGGCCGGTTGCATCTCGGCCACGCCTATTCCGCCCTCTTGAACGCCCGCATCGCCCGGACCCTCGGCGGACGCCTGCTGCTGCGCATCGAGGACATCGATCTCGGCCGCGTCCGGCCCGAATTCGTGGCGGGCATCCTGGCCGACCTCGACTGGCTCGGCCTCCGCTTCCCGGAACCGATCCGCCGCCAATCCGAGCATTTCCCGGACTACGCCGCGGCGCGTGACCGGCTGGCGGCGCGGGATCTGATCTATCCCTGCTTCTGCTCGCGCGGGCAGATCGCCGCGGAGATTGCAACCCGCGAGGCCCGCGGCGCGCCGATCCCGCGCGATCCCGACGGCACGCCGCTCTATCCCGGCACCTGCCGCCTGCGATCCGCCGACGAGGCGAGGGCCCGCCGCGAGCGGGGCGAGCCGCATACGTGGCGCCTCGACATGCCGGCCGCGCTCCGGGCCCTCTCCGAACCTCCCACCATCCGCCGCTTCTCGCCCGATGACGGCGCGATGGAGACCGTCGCCGCCAATCCCGGCCGCTGGGGCGATGCGGTGATCGTGCGGCGCGACGTGCCGACGAGCTACCATCTCTCGGTGGTCTGCGACGACGCCGTGCAGGGGATCACCCACGTCGTGCGCGGGCAGGATCTGGAGGCGGCGACCGACCTGCACGCCCTGCTCCAGTGCCTCCTCGGCCTTCCCGCGCCGGCCTATCACCACCACGCCCTGATCCGGGCGGCGGACGGCGAGAAGCTCGCCAAGTCGAGGGGATCCGAGTCCCTCGCCGACCTGCGCGCCCGCGGCGTCACCGCCGAGGATGTGTGGGCCGGACTCGGCTTCGCAATTCTTCGTTGATCCAGCGTCTCAAGGGGCTTGTGCCTTGTCGGGCCTTCAGGAATCCGTGAAGAGCGGCGAGCGGCCGTGAGGGGGCCAGGCACGATGCGATCGCTTCGCGCGATCCTGACTTTGTCGGCCTGGGCGCTCGCCGCACCCGACTTCGGCCAGGAACCGGATCGTCCCGCCTCCGCCGCGAAGGATTTGGCGGTGATCGAGAACTGCCTCGCGGGCTGATGGAGAGCCGGGACCCGCTCAGGCAGCGGTAGGGACGGCGCCGCTCGGCCGCCTCACCGCATCGCGTCGCGCTGGGCCATCGCCGTCGCGGTCTTCGACTTCTGCATCGTCGTCTCGGTCTGGTCGCGCTGACGCTTGAACTCGGCGAGCAGGCGCCCGTCGAGCTCGCGCCCGCGCGGCACGCGGATCTTCATCGGATCGACGAAGTGGCCGTTGATGATCACCTCGTAGTGCAGGTGCGCGCCGGTGGAGAGGCCGGTCGAGCCGACATAGCCGATCACCTGCCCCTGCCGGACGCGGCTGCCGGCGCTGACCCCGCGGGCGAAGCGGGACATGTGGTTGTAGGTCGTGACGTAGCCGTTGATGTGCTGGATCTCGACCCGGCGGCCGTAGCCCGAATCCCATTCCGCCTTGATGACGGTGCCGTTGCCGGCGGCGACGATCGGCGTGCCGATCGGGTTCGCCCAATCGACGCCGGTATGCAGCTTGGCGTAGCCGAGGATCGGATGGCGCCGGTAGCCGAAGCCCGAGCGCATGATGCCGTCGGCGATGGGCTTGCGGATCAGGAACTTCTTGAGCGAGCGCCCCTGCTCGTCGAGATAGTCGATCGAGCCGTCGTCGGGGGACTGGAAGCGGTAGACCTTGCGCGACTCGCCCCCAAGATTGAGCGCGGCGTAGAGCAACTCCGGCCGCTCGGCGGCGGCGGGCCCGGCCTCCTCGTCGTAGGTGTAGAACAGGTCGATCCCGTCGCCGGACGAGATGCGGCGCTGAAAGTCGATGTCGTAGCTGAAGATCCGGATGATGTCCTCGATCGTCGAGCGCGGCACGTCGTGGCGCGCGCCGGTCTCGTAGAGGCTCTGGTAGAGCCGCGGACCGCTGCCCTCGTCCTCCTCCTCGTCGTCCGGCGCCTCGGCCTGGGCCTGTTCGCGGGTCCGTCCCCGCGACTCGTCTACGGGCGGGGCGACCGGCACGAAGGCCCCGTGGTCGTTGATCGCCGCGATCGCTTGGACGCCGCTCTCGCCGAACAGCACGACCCGGGTCACCTGCCGCCCGTCACCGGGCTTCGGACCGGGCGCGACCTGGACGCGGAACTGCTGCCCCTCCGACAGGGCCGCGACCTTGGCCCGGCCGCCGAGCGCCGTCACGATGCCGGCGATCGCCGCGTCCGACGCCTGCCCCGTCGCCTTGAGTGCGCCGTCGAGGGTCTCGCCGCGCTTGAGCGCGAGATCGCGCTCCTCGACGAGGGGCGCCTCGCCGGACCGCAGCTCCACCTTGGCGAGCTTCGTCACGTTCTCGGGGACGACGAGCACCTCGATCGACTTGAACGGGCTGGTGTCCTCGCCGAGCTTGCCCTTGGCGCTGCCCTCGCCGAACCCGGCGAAGGCCGAGCCCTGCTGCAGGGTGCGCGAGAGCAGGATCTGCGGCGCCAGCGGCAGGGCCGTCCGGCGCCCGGCCTCCGCCGCGAGGCGACGCTCCTCCTCGATCTGCGCGGTCACGTCCTCGTCCGAGAGCGCGGGCGCACCCGGATCGATGGCGGTCTCGGCGAGGTCGCGCTTGACCACCGTCACCTCGGCGCCCGGCGCGTCCGCCGCACCTGGATCGGGCGCGCGCTCCTGCGGCTCGTCGGAGACGAACTTCATCGGGTCGAAGCGCGGGATGTCGCTGGCGAACACCCCGGTCGACATCGACAGGTTGGACGAGATCCGGACGAAGGGCCGGACCTTGATGATCTCCCGGTCGCCGAGCCGCACCGTCACCGGCGTGCGAAAACTCTGCTTGGCCGAGGCGATCATCAGGTTGCGCACGAGCCGGTCGCCCTTCTGCGCGGAGGCGATGCCGGATTCCTCGACGGAGGGGAGCTGCGTCTGCGGACGCGGCCCGAGATTCGGCCGATCCGAGACGGCGGCGAGCGACCCCTCGCCCTGGAGCGAGACGTGGATCGCCGCACCCATCAGGAGCACGCCGGTGATGCCGGTGAGCGCGCTGGCGCAGAGCCAGCGCAGGTTGACGTCGCGGCGGTCGATCTGCCGGGCATCCGCGCCCAGAAGGTTGAGCGGCGGCTCGACGCCCCGCGGAAGCGTCGGCGGGCGCGGCTTCGCCGTCCCGGCCGTTCCCCCGATCTTCAGTCGCTCGCGCGTCACGGACTTCCTCTGCGTCGGCGCTTCGGACCGGATTTTGCCGCTTCCTCCTACCAGACTCGCGCGCCAGGGGCGACACGGGACTTCGAGGCACGACGCGGGGCCGACATCCCGGATGTCCGGGGCCAGCATGTCCAGATTGAGGCGATGCAGCGCTCATCGCCGAGACGCCCCGACGATGCTGTCGCAAGGCTGTGATGTCGACGTGCTCAATTGGGGAACTTTTTTCGATCCGGACGTTGACGCCGGAACGACGACCCCATAAATGCTGCCTCACCGACGGGGCGCCGCGGTCCACCACGTGGTGGAGCGGGGGTTTCGACGGTCTTCGGGATTGTCGGTGGAGCGGAGCTGATCCGGGTGACTGGATCGGGCGATCGCTGTCCTTCCGTTTCGAAG